>CAYPVN010000082.1:0-7995 GCA_964414155.1 uncultured Chitinophagales bacterium | reverse complement strand
CCCGGGAATCGGTTCGGCGGTCAGGAAGTTTCTGACGTACTCGTCCACAAAATTTTTCGACTCCGTTTTGTCTCTTTCGTTGAAGGCTTGCTCTATGGAGCGAAGGACGCTTTTCTTTTCTCGATCCAATTCCGTCTGCGTGAAGCCGAACTTGCGGACGCGAGCGGCTTCCGTCAGCAGCGCATCGAGCCCTCGTTCAATGCCGTTGTTCTTAACAACCGAGGCAAGGACATAGAATTCCTTCGGACGGACAAACCTACCGCTCTGAGACACGCCGAACAGGAAGGGAGGATCGGATTGCTGTGTGAGTTCATTGAGACGATTGTTCAGCATGCCGTTGTACAGCTGCTCGACAATCGTCCTTCGGTAGTCACCCACTGTTTTCTGAGGCTTCACGTCCCGCTTGTAATAGACTGCCACGCGAGAGTTTGTTGCTTCCGGATCTGTTGCGATTGCGAAGAGTGGTTCTTGATGGTCTGGTATGGGGAAGATGGTTCGCTCATGCGGTATGGAGGCTCGAGAGATTGGCGCGAAATGTTTCTTGATCAGCTTCTCGACCTGAGCCTTGTCGAAGTCACCAACCGCTATTACCGCCATCAACTCCGGGCGATACCAGTCTCGGTAGAAGCTGCGTGGTGTCTCGTGCTTGAAGGATTCCAAGATCTCTTTCTTGCCGATGGGCAGGCGCTCGGCGTAGCGCGAGTCCTTGAGCAGGACCGGCAACTGCATGTCACGCATTCTTGCTTCAGCTCCGCGCCCAATCCGCCACTCCTCAATGACCACGCCACGCTCCTTGTCGATCTCATCATCATCAAAGCTGACGTGCTGTGCCCAGTCTTCGAGGATATCGAACCCCTTCTCCACGATGGCAGCGGTGTCCGTTGGAATCGTGAGCATGTACACTGTTTCATCGAAGCTCGTGTACGCGTTTATATCCGGGCCGAAACGCATGCCGATGGATTCGAGGTAGCTTGTGAGTTCCTGCTTCTTAAAATTCTTCGTGCCGTTGAAGCCCATGTGCTCGACGAAGTGAGCGAGACCTTGTTGTTCTTCGCTTTCGAGGACGGAACCGGCGTTTACAGCAAGCCTGAGCTCGGCACGCTTCTCCGGCTTCTTGTTATAGCGGACATAATATCTGATGCCGTTGTCTAGCTTTCCAACGACGATGTTTGTATCTACAGGCAATGAAGTACTCAACTCCTGAGCGAACGCCCATGGAGTGAGGAACATGAGAGCAAGGCTAAGACCAAACAGCAGTACACGCTTCATGGAGGTTCTCCCTGCGATTGGAAAAAGAGCGGTGAGCAAGCGATACGTCGTTTTGCAGATTCCGTCGGACGGTTTGAAGATTGTTGTCCATTTCTTTGTGCGCTCCCGACTTATCGTCGGGATAAACTCCGAAATGGACGAAAGTTCCGCTTTCCAGAATCCCGCTTCGGACCGGAATCCAAAGTGCGGGAAAAGCGCTCCCGAAACCGCAACCCTTCGGCTCATGGGAGTCAATCCCAGTTTCACGCGATGTCGGTTCATGCGATTTCATCACCGGGCCTAAAAGCAGTAAGCGATGAAATCGCAGCCAGTTTGGACTGCCACCCCGCACAACCGTCGATTGGGGACAGCGCTGATTGTTGTCGGCGTCGATTTCGGAACGCTTTCTCGGAAAGGAAGTAGCAGCGCCTTCACATGCCGAACTCAAACATCGTGTGCGTGAGGATTTCAATGTTCCTGATCAGTGTGCTGATCCGGATATGCTTGTTGGGTTGGTGGCAGGAGGCTTAAGAAAGGTTGTACGGTCTACTCCTCCAGAGGGGTCGCTCTTCCCGGGGGCGATTGTCACGATTGATCCAAGCAACACACCGCTTAACTCTTCGCTCATTTCTTCCAGACCACGGAGGGCGCTCTCTTTTCTTGCAACCAGTCTTGTTCCAAGACCGGAGAATAGATCCTGGTAGTACCTGATTCCATCCTGCAAGTTCTGTCGGAACGATTCAAAATACTTCAGTTGCTTTTCCGACAGCGGGTGGGGTGTTTCCTCAATCTTCCGACGTATGTAGTCCACATACAATCTAAGTTCCTTCAGAAACATGTGCGGACGTGTTTCCTCGTTGACGAGCGATGTGCGTCCGTAGATATGATCAACCATCTCTTTCAGGGATACCACTTTGTCAAAGTACGCAAGGTTCGGGCCCGGACAGATCGAAACGCCGGGTCCTTCCACTTTGGTGTCTTCTTTGTTGACGAGCAACGCCGTGGTTCCCAACCCGACACAGATGCATGACTTGTCGGTGATTGCCTCAAGTTTCCGTGTGTACTCTTCCGCGTCCATCTGTTGGTCGTTGAGTTGTTTGATCTTCAGATGCTGGTACCGGCGCGACGCGAGGCAAATGGCCTGGTCTGTGAATTCCGTATTCAGGGAAAGGTAGCCTTTCGGACAGGAACTTCCCGGACGCCCTTTCTCCATCAATTCACGTTTTTCCTGGTCCTTGCTGTTGCTTCTCAGACTGCTGAAAGGAATACCAAGCGGAGAAATGTTACTCAGGTAGATATCCTCCTCTGTTGCGCTACAGAGAAGTTCCAAGGTCTTCGGATCAACATTGGTTGCATCGGGCACAAGGAGGAACGGTGAACCCCAACCGACGGAATCGATCTGGTAGTGTTCGATCAGCAAGTGATGCTCCGCCGCTGTGCCAACCCCACCTTGCGCCGTAATCCTCACCGGGAGCGGCAACGAAGGACACGGACGGTTCTTGCTTTTCAACGCGCCGGTAAAGAGTTCGTACATCGTCTGAATGAGCGATGCCCGATTGGTCTTGAACTCTTCAAGTATCGGTCCGATCAAATAGCCATCCGTTGCAAACGCATGTCCGCCGCAATTCAATCCGGATTCAATGCGGTATTCCGAGACCCAGAGACCCTTTTTGGCAAGGAACTTCCCTTGAATGATTGCCGAACGGTAGTCGCTTACTTTTATGATGATTTTCTTTCTCAGCACGCCATGCTCGTCGGGATAAAAATCATCAAATACTTCCGCATAGCTATACAAACGAGGGTTCATTCCAGCCGAAAACACTATTGATGAGCGCAGCACGCTCTGGGCGTACCCCCGGAGGGCCGCGTGTGCATCATTGAAAGTCGTGGAGAGTTTCTCGCCGTCGCGATAGTTGTCCTTGTCCAGCTTCGTCATGATGTTCACATCGATACTTCCAGGCATGAGATGCGTGTCGATCCACTCCCCGAGGTCTTGCAGCCTCTTGTTCTCCAGGAGCTTCTTGAGTTGTTGCCTGAAGGCGGAGCCATCGGGAAGCATATCAATGTACTTGTGAAACTCTTCGCCCGTTTCTTCGATGGAGTGTTTCAGTGCGGCAAACTTCGAGTGAACAATTGTATGGATGAGATTGAGGTATGCCGTGATCCGTTTTGCCCGGTAATCATCCTCACTTTCGGAGATGGGATGGAAGGCGATGTTCAATCTCCTGCAGTAGACCCCCCTCATTTTCTCGATGAGAATATCGTCAACCAGCGAAATAACTGATGAGATGCCGTATTGCGCTACTCTGGCGGGCGTGTCAATCGTGAAACCGATCCCCATGACGGGAATGTGAAATGTGTGTGTGCCTGTCGCCTCGTCCATGTTTCCTCAAATTGTATGGAGACAATATACGGATTTTGACTCTTGGGTTGAAGTGGTCTTGCAACAAGGCGACACTATACTTGCCCTTAGCGATGGCGCCGCAGGCGCCAGAGCCGACTTGTCCGCCATCTTTTTGGCGGACGGGTCTGCTCTTTCATGATACAAGTTCTCCCTTGAACGCCCTTTGCATAAAGCCCCGCCTGCCTAGGCCTTTATGTTACACCTCTTCACATTCCAAAATCAAATGTGGTGTGCGTGAGGATTTCGATGTTCCTGATCAATGTGCTGATCTTGATATGCTCGTTGGGCTGGTGGCCGAGGTATTCCTCGTCGGGGAGGGCCGGGCCGAACACCACGGCGTTGGGAATCCGTTTCGCATACGTGCCGCCCCCGATGGATTCCGGCAAGCGGTGCTCGCCTGTCACGGAGTTGTAGATCCCCAGCAGTCGCTGCACAAACGGACTCTCCGGATCATTGTACAGCGGCGAACTAATGTAATGTGTTGCATGGAGTCTCACGCCGGTTGCCGTCGCGAATTCATCGTATCTAGTCTGCAGCGTCTTCTCGATGTTCTGTTCGTCCATCCCTCGGGGAATCCGGAAGTTGAACATGAACATCACGGTGCTGTCCGTCTTCTGAAACATGTTGGCCGAAACCGTTACGGGACCCATGAAGCTGTCCCTGTGCTTGATACCGAGCATCCCGCCATCGAGCTCGAAACCGATGTGCGTGGCGGCGAACTTCGCCATCAGTGAGTATTCGTTCTTCAGGGGTTTCACGCTGCCATCGAGGAACACCAGCAAATCCATCAGTGCATTGTGCCCGGTTTCAGGCACGGCACTGTGCACGGATTTTCCATGTGCAGTAACGACAAGTGTATCGGCCTGCACACTCACAGTGATCTTCGCACCGGACCTCTTCCTTTCAAAGTCCTCTGCTTGCTTCCTTACCGTCGCAAGAGATTTGTCAACTGTACCACCACGCGCAATCAGCTTTGCCGTTGCCTTTTCGGGAACGATGGCGGGGGAGAACCCTGCGGCAAGCGAGACAGTGACCAGCCCTGAACCAGTCGGTGCAACGCTGTTCAGGGGAAGTTCAAGCCATGCACCACACCATCCTTTCTCCGCACAGATCACCGGGTAGTTTGAGTCCACAACAATCGTCTGGTCCGGCGCCGTGTTGGTCTTGAGATAGGTCAGGACATCCTCATTGGCGGATTCTTCGTCCGTGCCAACGAGGAGCACGATCTTCTTCTTCAACGGGAAACCGCTGTCGAGCAGCGCGCGCATACCGTACATGATGGCAACGATGGGGCCTTTGTCGTCCACGGCACCTCGTCCCCAAATCGTACCATCAACAACCGCGCCGCTCCACGGGTCGCTTCTCCATTGCGTCGCATCGACGGGCTGCACATCGGAATGCGACATCAACCCGAATGACTCCGGCCCCTCACCGATCCAGATCTCCTGGATGTAGCCGTTTACGTCCTTGAAGTGCAGGCCGAGGTTCACCGCCAGCGACCGCAAGTACTCTTTTTGCTTGATGAACTCCGGGTTTTCCCTGTTCGGCACGTCGGTCGCATACGTCTTGAACCTGATCAGCTCCCCGGTTTCCCTGATGATATCGTCCTTGTACATGTCCCGCGCGTAACAATGCGTGATCCATGCAAATTTTGCTTTAGGAAAATCCGAGCTGCCGGGGGACTCCAGGCCTTTCCGCAGCTTGGCTGCGGTCTCTTTGTCTCCCTGTTTCTCCAGCTCGCCCGCGATGAGCCGGACGAACTGTATGTAGACACTCCTGCTGTCCCCCCGCCCGAACACGTTTGCCTGCTGCAGGATCTCAGCGCTGCGCTGTTCAAGCAGGGATGCAAGGAGGGATTGCTTCTGGGCGAAAGCTGCAACGGTCAGAAGAGTGCAGAACAAAATCAGCGTAAGGTTTTTCATAGCGCAAACCCTTCAATAAAGGAAATAGATGGGGTGAACGAGATGCAATAAAGGATGCAATTCTCCAACAAGCGGTTGTGTATCAAAAGTTCCTTGATTGTGTTCTTGGATGTTAGGGGTTGGAACTCAACTCCTCGACGAGCCGAGTCGTCCACGTTGCTTATTTCACTTTCCATTCCGGGACACGGCCCGGCGTCCATGGCGCCCCCGCGTTCTCCATCGCCGCCTCAAGGCGCTTTACGTCAACCTCAATAAGTGTTTTCAGCTTCGCCAGTTGCGGTGCGAATTCTTCTCCCGCTACGTCATACGCCTTGACCTGCGTCTGTGTGGGTGCGGAGGTGGATTGCCACTGGTCGTCGACGATGCCGTTCACCCGCTCGACAATCGAAGGAGGGAACGCTTCGTTGCGTGTGCGTACTGTCTTATCGCCGCTGAGTGCCCGGGCGATGTCTTTCATTTGTGATTCAACGTTCGCCACCTGATCCTGGAGACTTCCCGGAGCGGCGGGGGTAAGATGGAGCGATCGCCTGACCAGCGCAATGCGGTCCTTCAATTCTTCAACCACCTTCGATGCGCCAAGCACTGCACGCTGTAAGTCCGCCACCTTCAGTTGGAATTTCACAAGGGCATTCCGATCAGAAGCAGGCAGCGTCCCCGTGCCGAGCGACGTTGCGCGGAAGGCCTGCGGCCCCGCTAATTCTGTCACAACTCCATCCACTCGTTTCGCCAGTGTTACCTTGTACGTACCGGGCATCGCAAGAGCTGCTTGATCCCCTTCCGAAAACGGATCGTCTTCCTCGCTGGTTGAGATTTTCACCGGCGTCGGGGCAGGATAGCGGAGATCCCATGTCACCCGTTGAAATCCCTTCGACACTGGCCCGGTCAAATGCCTCACGACATTCCCCGCCTCGTCCGACACGGTGAGAATGACCGTTGGGGCCTCCTCCTCATCTTCCAATCGCAGCTCATCGAACGTGGGATACCGTGGTGCCTCTCCCTTCTTTACCGTTTCCTTCTCCGCATCCTTGCGGATCTCCTTCCGGGTCTTCAATCCATCCTTCAGGTAATACGTCAGCATTGCACCAAACGGCGGGTTGTCGGCCGTATAAAACGATTCTCCCTGGAATCCTTTTTTCCTCAATCCCAACGGACGGGCCTGTATGTACATGAGCGCCTCCTTTACGGGGAAAAGCTGAGCTTCCAGCGCCAGGTTTTCGGCCGTTGCATCACGCAGCGGTGTATAATCGTCAAGGATGTAAAAACCACGACCGAATGTTGCCAGCACCAGATCGTTCTCCCGTTTCTGGATCGCAATGTCACGGACTGCAATCGTGGGGAGGTCCCCTTTCATCTGGATCCAGCGGCTGCCACCGTTCGTGCTGACATGCACGCCGAACTCCGTCCCGACAAACAAAAGATCGGCCTTCAGATGGTCCTCTGCAACAGTATACACAGAGCCATTGGAAGGAAGGTTATTCTTGAGCGTTGTCCATGTTCTCCCTGCATCAACACTCTTCAGGATATATGGTTTGAAGTCGCCATTCTTGTGGTTGTCGAACGCCGCATACACCGTGTTGGCAGCGTGTTGTGAAGTAAGAATGCAGCTCACGTAGGTCATCTCCGGGACTTCGGGGACGCGCTCGATCTTGCGCCAGTTCTTCCCGCCGTCTTCCGTCACTTGAATCAATCCGTCATCCGTACCAACATAGATCAGTCCCTCCTTCAACGGCGATTCCGACAGACTGACGATATTGCCATAAAGCGACGTGGAAGCGCTTTTCGCGACAGCGTCGACGCCCCAAACTTTGTCCATGACTGGAAGTTTGTTCCGATCAATCTGGCGTGTAAGATCGCCGCTGATTGCCGTCCACGAATTGCCGCGGTCGTCGCTCCGGAAGAGCTTGTTCGCCGCGAAGTACAGACGTGTATGTGAATGCGGGCTGATCAACAAAGGAGAGTCCCAGTTCCACCGGTACGCGGCTTCGCCCTTTCCTTCCTGCGGCTTGATACCTATCAGCTCACCGCTGCGCTTGTCAAAGCGGCCCAGGTTGCCGTATTGAGACTGCGAGTAGATGATGTTTGGATCTTCCGGATCGATCTGCGTCTCAAATCCATCGCCGTTAACCGTAACGATCCAGTCAGCACTGGTAATGCCCGACGAGTTGATTGTTCTCGATGGACCGCCGAGCGAGAAGTTGTCCTGCGTTCCCCCATACACATTATAGAACGGCATGGCGTTATCGACGGAGACACGGTAGAACTGCGTGACGGGCAGGTTGGCTTTGAACACCCATGTCGCTCCCCGATCAAAACTTTCATACACCCCGCCGTCGCATCCCACCAGATAATAGTTGGTGTTGTTGGGTTCGATCCACATCGCATGGTTGTCCACGTGCTTGGATTTTTCCCCGAGGTTCTTGA
>CAYPVN010000081.1:4860-8043 GCA_964414155.1 uncultured Chitinophagales bacterium | reverse complement strand
TGTCCTTGCTTTGACTTCAAATCCCGGCGCGAAGGATTTTCAGTATCTCAAGGTAAATGGGAAACCGTTATATGAGAAAGTAATTGCGAAAGTGAAGAAGTGGAACTCCAAGAAGAATTGCGGTCTTGTCGTCGGTGCGACGCGGCCGAGGGAATTACGGCGTGTGCGTGAGCTCGCGCCGGATATGCCATTGCTCATCCCGGGTATCGGCGCGCAGGACGGCGATCTGAAGCAGTCAGTACGCTACGGCTGCGACCGCAACGGCGAAATGGCGATCATCAATGCAAGCAGAAGTATCATCTACTCCTCGAACGGATCAGATTTTCCACAGGCTGCGCGGGCGGCAGCGCTGAAGCTCCGTGACGAGATCAATGCCTATCGGGCACAATTCTTCTCGTAAGAACTCACACCTGTATCGACTGAGGTACGGCATGGGGCCGTTTCCCGAACACCTTCTGAGAAAGATCTGGCAGGAACAAACCTTCGCCAGGGCACATCTCCGTACTTCAGACGGAAAGCCGGTCACCATCTTGTCGGCCGGAATGTTCAACGCTGACGGCGGGCCTGACTATCTTGATGCGCGGGTCCGCATCGGGAATATTACCTACCGAGGTGATATTGAGTTGCATTCTGATTCAGCTGAGTGGCACACCCATAGCCACGATTCCGATCCGCACTACAACCGTGTCATCCTGCACGTTGTCATGACTACAAATGATCTTGCAGCACCGGCGCGGACCGCAACACGTCGTGCAATCCCGCTTCTTGTTCTTCACCCTTATCTCGACGAGAGTGCCCGCACCGTTTGGATGAAATCCGTTTCTGATGAGAGAGGCGAGCGGTTGCAGGCTATCAAATGTCGCGATCGTAACGACAGCATCCCAACTGACGTGATAGCTTCCTGGATATCATCGCTGGCGGCCGAACGTCTTGAACTGAAAGTTCGTCGGTTTGAAGAACGATTGAAGCAGCTGGTTGATGAACGGCGATCGATCATCCGTGAACCGTATCCGCGCTATTATGGCAATCCGGATGAAATCCCGCCTCCAAAGAAAGAATACACTCAAAGAGATTTCATCAACAAGAGAATCTGGGAGCAACTTCTTTTCGAGGGGATCATGGAGGGAATGGGATATTCAAAAAATCGGGAGCCGTTTCTCGCACTCGCTCAATCGATGCAACTGAATATCCTCCGCGTACACGGACTGACCGATTCCCAAACAATGATGTCTCTCTTGTTCGGTGCGGCGGGGCTCCTTCCTTCGACAAGAATCCTGAAAGAAAAGGAAACCCGGGCATATGTTCGTCAATTAAGAGGCATGTGGAAGGGTGCTCGTCGAACGTTCAGGGGTACCGTACTTCACGAGGCAGACTGGCTTTTCTTCCGGTTGCGGCCGAGCAATTTCCCGACTGCAAGACTTGCCGCGATGTGCTTCCTCCTTCCTTCGCTGTTTGGAGAACAGGCATTCCGCCGACTCATTTCCATCTTCAAGGCGGAGACAACATCTGCGAGAGAGCAGGGTCAATCACTGAGGGCTCTGTTCACTTTTAAGCCCGATGATTACTGGAATCATCATTACCACTTCAAGGGAGTCGCGGGAAGATCAGGAATAACAATTGGTCCAGATCGAGTCAACGATATTCTCATCAACGCAGTACTACCTACCGTGCTGCTCTACGCGCGTATCTTCAAGGATCATTCCGTGCGTACAAACGCCCGCGCCACACTTGCGACACTTGTGCCTTCTCAGAACAACAGCATCACGCGCATGATGAGCGAGCAACTCTTCAAGAACAAAATCCGCATTGCGTCAGCGCTTCAACAACAGGGTGCGATTCAATTGTATAAGTTTTACTGTTCCCAAGATCGTTGCCTGGAATGCAAGATTGGTCAGAAAGTATTCCGGTAGTGATTTATCTGCTGTCTCAGGCGGACAAGAGTTCTCGCGGATGAGGAAGATGGTTCTGTTGAAGTACTTTATCCTTGCCAAACAAGAACAACGAGGGCGAGTTAATGACTCGCCCTTTTCTTTTTGCGGAAGGACCCTTGGCCTGCATCGTTATGTCTTTTGCTGCTTCTTTTTTGCGGCGGGGAAGAGAATATTATTGAGAATCAACCTGTAGCCGGGAGAATTCTTGTGCAATGAAAGATCTGTAGGTGGATCTCCCACCGCATGCTGGTAGTCCTCCGGGTCGTGGCCGCCGTAGAATGTGAACGTTCCGCGTCCATAGTTACCGTGAAGATACCGCACCTGATCGAGCCCCTCTTTCTCCGCAAGAATCGTAACCGTTTTCTTGATCGTGTTCTTCTTGAAATTCGTCGTCTGCCCCAGAAACCCTTTGAGGACGCTGACATGATTTTGCGTCAGCATGGTGGGGACGGGATCGAACTTTGCCGAGAACTCAAACAATGTGAAGTAATCGGTCTCCGGATTTTGTAGCCCCAGCAAGTCACTTGGCGGCTGATCGATGTCGGAGTATTCATACCGGAGAGGATTACGCTCCAGTGTAAAATCGGTGAATGCGAGCGTTTTCGAAAAATCCAGCCTCTGCTGCGCGTCCGGGTCGGGCGGATCGCCATCATACATCACATCACAGATATCGACCTTCTCTGCCGCGAGCGCGATGTCGTATGTATCAGTCGCCGAGCACATTGCAAACATGAATCCGCCGCCAGCAACGTACTCTTTGATCTTGCGGGCGACCGCCTTTTTCAACTCCGATACCTTCCTGAACCCCAGCTCATGCGCTTTCCGTTCAAGCATTACCTGCTGGTCGATGTACCAGGCTGCATTTGCGAACGAAGCGTAAAACTTCCCATATTCTCCGGTGAAGTCTTCGTGATGGAGGTGAAGCCAGTCGTACTCATGAAGCTTGTCTGTCATGACCTCATCGTCCCACAGCTTGTCGTACGGTATCTCTGCGTACTCGAGGGCAAGGGTTACCGCGTCGTCCCACGGCTGGAATCCGGGAGGAACATATACCGCTACCTTCGGCGCCTTCTCGAGTCGTACAACGTCCATGTTGTTGTCTTCTCGCTGAACTTCCGAATAGATTTGCGCAACGCCAGAAGGAGAAAGCGGAGTATATGCAACGCCGCGAATGCGGCACTCCGCCGAGACGATGGTTTGGTCGTCGATCATGAAAGAACCGCCCCTGTAATTCAGCAGCCAATCTATTTCA
>CAYPVN010000081.1:0-4760 GCA_964414155.1 uncultured Chitinophagales bacterium | reverse complement strand
TTGGTCGTCGATCATGAAAGAACCGCCCCTGTAATTCAGCAGCCAATCTATTTCAATCCCCTTCGTGAGCGCCCAGTACGCGATCCCGTACGCCTTTAGGTGATCGGTCTGCTGCAAATCCATCTGGATCAGGATTTTTTGCTGTGCTGTTACGCCGGTCAGCGTTAACAGCAGCAACAGCGCCATTACTTTCATTCGCATCATATTCTCCGCGCTGCACATCGGTTCATTGGACGGCATCCTTCAAATCAATCACGCTGGTCGGGCCGTAGCCTTCGACGACGGAAGAATCCTGCTTCGCCGGGCCGACAAATACAAAGAGCAGATCGTTGATAAGAAAATGCTCGTTCACAACACGTTGCACATCGGCGTTTGAGACTGCTTTCAGTTTTTCAATGTATGTGTCCAGATAATCCCCGGAGAACCCGTACAGCTCCACATTCGTGATATTGGAGGCAAGCGCTTCCGGTGCCTGAAGGCTGCGCGCAAAACCTCCGGACAAATAATTTTGTGCCTTCTTCACTTCTGCCGCCGTGGCTCCTTTTTCCCTGTACTTTCGTATTTCTTCCAACACAACATCCACAGTTTCACCGAGCGTTTCGTTCTTGGTGAATGTCGAGATGGTATAGGTGCCACCGAACAGGTTGTCGGGAAAGCTGCTGCTGGCCCCGTATGTCAGGCTTCTTTTTACCCGAAGCTCGTCGACGAGGCGCGAGGTGAACCCGTTGCCAAACACTGCATTCGCCACGTCGATCGCAAAGGTATCCGGGTCTCTTGCATCAACGCCGATATTGCCGATGCGGATCTGTGTTTGTGTTGCGTCCGGTTTATCAACAAGGACGACTTGTTTGCCGCTGATCTTTTCCGGATGCGGCAGAATACTCTCATTCTTCTCACCGGATTTCCATCCACCGAATTTCGATTGAATCTTCGCCAGCATATCCTTCGACGTAAAATCCCCCACAACAACAAGAACTGAATTGTTCGGCAAGAAGGTCTTCCGGTAATAACCGATGAGTTGCTCTTGTGTGAAACTTCCGATCGAGGCTTTCGTGCCGAACGATTGTCGGCCGTAGGGATGCGTACCGTACACGGTCTTGCTGAATATGACGCTGGCAACTCTGCCTGGATTTTCCTTGATCGCATCAAGATCAGCAAGGCGCTGCTTGCGTTCGCGTTCAAGCTCTTCCTGTGAAAACACGGGGTTCAAAATAATATCCGAGAAGAGATCGAGACCTGAGTCCATGTCCTTCCTCAGCATCTGCCCGTTCACTGCGCAATAGTCGAGTCCTGCAGATGCGGAGAGTGTGCCACCCATAAAGTCCACCTCCTGTGCAAGGCGCGTTGCTGATCGTGTGGTCGTCCCCTGGCGCATAAGTGTGGTAGTGACGCTGGCAATTCCTTCAAGGCCATCGGGATCCTGTGCTGCCCCGCCTCGTGTGATGAGCCTGTAATGCACGACGGGCACCTTCCTGTACTCCATGAGAATAACAGTTAACCCATTGGATAGCGAGTGGCGTGTTGATGGAGGAACATGGATTTTCTGCGCCAAACCTACCGGATAGCAAATCAGGGTGAGGATCAGAGCGATGTATGTCTGCTTCATTTTTTGTCTCCGAATTTGTAATTCAATTGGACATCGCATCGGACGTCTTCTCTCCGGCCCGCTCGGGAACCAGAACGATAACCGTGCGCGCCTTCTCGGTGAAATAAACAGCCGCAACCCTCTTTACATCTTCAACCGTCACTCTGGAATACTGCTCGGTTACCTGGAAGGATTTCTTGTAATCACCATACACCACCTCATAGTAGCCAAGCCTGTTCGCCACACCGACATTCGTTTTGAACTCGTTCACATAATCGACCTGAGAAACATTCTTTGCTTTTTGGAGCTCCTCCTCGGTCACACCATTCTTCGCAATCTCATCGATGATCTTGTAGATTTCCTTCTCTGCTTCCACTACTTCCTTTCCCGGCTGCATCTGGGCATAAAAGGAGAACAGCCCGGGAGCGATATGGTCGTCCATCGACGCACTTACTTCCGTGGTGATCTGCAGATCATACATGAGACGCTTATACAGCCGGGAGCTTTGGCCGCGAGAGAGAATTGCTGCAAGCAGGTTCAGCGGGTAGAAATCGGGTGAAGATACACTGACAGTTTTATATCCAATTGCTACTGCGGGGAGTTCGGCTGCCTTTTCCAGTTTGAGCCGTCGCTCCCCCTGTTGTTCGGGCTCCGCGTAATTAACGGGGCGCGGCTTTTGTTGTGCGGCAATCGATCCAAAGAGTTTTTCCATCTTCGGCTTCAGAGCTTTCGCATCGAACGCCCCGACCACGATAACCGTCGCATTATTCGGCGCGTAGTAGATCTTGAAGTAGTCCTTCGCATCTTGCAGCGTGATGTTGTCGAGGTCTTTCATCCATCCTACAACGGGGTGATGATATGTGTGGGCGACGTACGCAGCCGCATATAAATCCTCGAACATTTTGCTCTGCACGTTGTTGTCAGTGGAGACGCGTCGCTCTTCTTTCACAATTCCTCTTTCCTGTTCAAGGTTCGCCGTGTCGAGCTTCAGTGCTCGAATGCGGTCTGCCTCCATGTCCAGAACCTTGTCAAGAAGATCGGGGTTGAACTCCTCGTAATAAAAGGTGATGTCGTTGCTTGTGTACGCATTGGAGTAGCCGCCACCGGTTTCGAGAATCCGGTCAAACTCGGTGGGCCTGTATTTTTTCGAGCCGTTGAACATCATATGCTCGAAGAGATGCGAGATACCGGTAATGCCCGGCTTCTCATTACGGCTGCCAACATGAAACGCGATGGCAAAGCAGATGCTCGGTACGGTGTGATCCTCCACCGTCACCACCTGTAATCCATTCTTGAGAGTGAACTGACCCGTTTCCAATTGTTGCGGGTACGCGGTGGCAAACGTACACAACGCGCCTGCAAGAACAATCCATATACGTCTGTGCAAGTGACCTCCTTGAGAACTTTTCAGAATGAGTCTCCTCGCAATTCGCGAATGCGGCGACGAGCCTGTGTGGTCAGCAGAGATTGGGGATACTCGGTGAGCAGTTTTTCATATGCGGCGATTGCCCGAGCCTTGTCTTTCAAACCCAATTCGAAAACTTCCCCCATACTGAACTGCGCCTTGTCTCGCGCAATGCTTGTTGCTTTGAACTGGTTGAGAAGCCGCTCGTATGATGCAATCGCATCTGTATAAAGACGCATCTGTGCCTGGAGAGATCCGACCTTCATAAGGGCGTCATCCACGAGAAGTGCGTTGGGATACTGATCGATCACATTGAGGAAGAGTGTGATGGACTCATTGTTTTTCTTCTGTCGGGTGAGGAAGTCGGCATGAGCGAATTGCGTAAGCGCTTGTGGGACTGTTGTCTTGTTTTCTTGAAGGAATGACATAAGCTCAAGCGCATCATTGGCGAAATCCGCCGTTACGGTCGATGAAATAGTGCCCAGATGCTGGATGGCGTCTTCAAATTTCCCACTGAAGTATTCCAGCTCGGCCAGCCGGAAGATCGCCTCGTCCTGGTGATCGGGGGTGGCGTTAGGCGCGTTGATAACGCCACGGTACCGTGCCGCGGCTTGTGTCGTATCCCCTTTTGCGGTCAGTATCTGCCCGATCCTTAACGACACCTCGTATGTAATGATGTTCAACCCCGGCAATTCCTTCTCAACCTGCTCGAACGATTTGATCGCACCGTCGAGATCAAAATATTTCTCAAACTGTATGGTTCCGATTTGATAGTATGACCTTGCGGAGAGTTCCGAGTGAGGATATTCGTCGATGATTTGTCTGAAATATGCAATAGCGCCGGAATATCCGGGCTGCGATTCGGTACCGGGCATGCCTCCGACACTATAGGCTTGGTTTGCCGTATCCGTGCTGAGTTCCTTCAGCGTCAGCGCGTAGCCATATTTTGCGTTAGGGAGTCGCGAGGCTGGAAGGGGCGCGTTGATGGCTTCAAGATATGCGCGGCTTGCAACCGTGTACGCGTGTTCCTTGAACGCTCTCTCGGCAAACGTGACGAGAGCGGAGCCCTGTCCTTTCGTAATTCTGTCAAGGCTTTTGTACACCTCGAATGCCGACTCGAAGTCCTTCCCTTCCAAATAAATCCACGCCAGCAATTCATGGAGTTGCGGCATTTGATCATTCTTCAACGCAGAGCGGACAACCTCAAGCGCCGCAGCTCGTGCATTCGGCTTGGCCGTGAAGATCGCAAGTCTGCCTTGCACGAATCCCAGCTGCGTCGGGTTCTGTTTCATCCATCGAATGAACTCCGTAGTCGCTCCACTGTAATCCATCGTGACGCTGAGAAGCTGCGCCAGCTCAATGGTAAACAGGTTTGGATCTTTGCACGCGACCCTTGCGCGCCGGTAGAGATCCGCCGTTTTCTCCAGCAGCCTGTTCTCCATTAGAATATTCGCAATCATGCGGTAGACATTAGGGTTTGAAGCATCCCGTGCAATCGCCCGTTCCCACTGCTCCGCCGCTTCTTTTTCGTTGCCCGCTTTATAATAAACACTTCCAAGCATGCCTCTCATGCTGATGTCGGCAGGGTGGATCGCAAGGTGTTTTTCCAGCAGTGCGCTCGCCTCGTCGTACCGCTTGAGTTGCATGTACATCCGTCGGAGTGCGTCGAAGTACACGGCGTTGGTTGTGTCCTTTGCGAGCAGCTCCTGGTAGAGTTTGGCGGCGCTCTCGAAATCACCACCCTGTTCGTAGCTCTGAGCGAGCCGAAAT
>CAYPVN010000080.1:3531-8136 GCA_964414155.1 uncultured Chitinophagales bacterium | reverse complement strand
TCTCGGGAACGCCGGCTTTGAAGCGCTCATTGAAATCCTTCACCGATATTCTGGCGTTGACGAGGAATGAACCATCGCCGGTCGATTCGATGTCCTTCAATTCTTCGTCATACTCATCGTGGATTTCGCCGACGATTTCTTCAAGGATGTCCTCCATGGTGATGATTCCCTCTGTCCCGCCGAATTCATCTATCACGACAGCCATATGCAGCTTCCGCTGTTGTAACTCCCGCATGAGCTGACTGATCTTCTTGGTCTCGGGAATGAAATACGCCGGCCGGATAACATCTTCGAGAATAATCAGGTCACGATACTCAAGGAGCCCCAGCAAGTCCTTGGTGTACACTACGCCGACAATGGTATCAATCGTATCGCGATACACGGGCATCCTGGAATACCCTTCCTCAAGGACAATCTTGACAATTTGGTCTCGCGGCATGTTGATTTTCAACGCAACAACATCCGGTCGCGGTATCATTACTTCTTTCGCAGTGGTATCGGTAAACTCAAAGATACTCTCGATCAATTCATGTTCGGTCTTGTCGATGACACCGGTTTTCGTTCCCTCCTCCAGCATCAGCTTGAACTCTTCCTCCGAAATTCTGGATTCAGTGAAGGATGTGCGATCCTTAAACGGAGCGAGAAAGAGATTGCTTGCAAGGGTCAATAACTTTACAGGGATGCTGAACATGGTGGCGAAAACGCGGATCGGGCCGGCTACCCGGAGAGCAACATCTTCAGCGAAGCGGAGAGCAAGCGACTTGGGTACCAACTCGCCAAACACAACAACAAGAGACCCGATGCTCACCGAAATGATGCCGAGCGAGATCCAGCTGCTGCCTTCGCTAATCCAGGCAGTAGAACTTGATTGGAGGGCGGGGACAAGCTGTTGAAGTCCCATTACTCCCCCAAGAACAGAAGCCAAAATAAGGGAAAAGATAATCCCAACGTGAATAGTGGCAAGGAAAATCTCTGGGTTTTCTTGAAAATTGACAACAATAGCAGCTTTGCGGTTCCCGTTATCGGCAAGCTCTTGCATGCGACTCTTCCGGGTCGAGACAACAGCCACTTCGCTTGCCGAAAAAAAACCGATGAGCAAGATAAGCAGGATAATACCAATGGCTTCGATCCAAATTGGATCCATTCGTTGTGGAGACTTCCTCGCATGTGGGACAAACGACGTGATTCACTACCAATTAACCAACTTTCAGCATGAATTTCAAATGCTCTTATCGATCACGATCGCATAAATACGAAACGCCTCACAACGTTCCCTGTCTATGATTCGGGAGACCGAGTGAAGCGTCATACTTTCAATGAGTCAAGAGATCGTCTATCGCATCAGGGCCATCTTCTTCGCCTCCACAAAAAGTCCAGATCTTAGTCGGTAGAAGTACACACCGCTCGCCAACGCACTTCCGTCAAGCTGTGCCGAAAACACGCGGGGCTTTCTCGTCTCGTTCACTAATGTCGCCACCTCTCTCGGTGGAAATCTTTCACCCTGGGATTACCGGGCTTTCCGCAAGAACTCAAGACGGGTCTTCAGCCGGTCTGTCGACATCAACAGCTTATCTTTGGGATAGATGGCATCCTCGGGATTGGAGAACACAAGCTCATACTCATCGCTCATGATGATTGCCTCTTCGGGACAGGCCTCCTCGCAGAAACCACAGAAGATACAACGCAGCATGTTAATTTCAAACTTGACGGGATAGCGTTCTTTCTCAAGCTCAGTTTCCGCTCCCTGCACTTCTATCGCAAGAGCAGGGCATACTCGGGCGCAGAGACCGCACGCTACACAACGTTCCACGCCGTTCTCTTCCACGAGAACTGGGCGACCTCGAAATGAAGGGGGAGGATTCCAGCGTTCTTCCGGATACTGCCGTGTAAATTTGGGTCGGAAAACCTGCTTCAACGTCAGCATCATCCCCTTGAAAATCTCCGGGATATACGTCTTTTGCAGAAAGGTAAGATCTTTCCGTCGAACTTGTCCTGTCAACTCGCCATTCGTCGACATCTCTTTTCCCTAATCGTATCCATTAAGATACCCCGTTCCCCACCTCATGTCAACAGCAGCAAGCCGATACCCGTGACAACCACGTTGAGGATAGCAAGCGGTAACATGACCTTCCAGCCGAGATTCATAAGCTGGTCATAACGGAAGCGCGGAATTGTCCATCGAACCCATATATAAAACAGCAGCATCAACCCAACCTTTGCAACGAAAATGAGAATTTGAATGACGCTCACCCAGATCGGCGAAAGGCCGAAGGACTCCAGATAGGGAAACTGCCACCCTCCGAGGAACAACGTCACAATCAGCGCGCTCGATGTAATCATGTTTGCATACTCAGCAAGGAAGAACGCGCCGAACTTCATTCCGCTGTATTCTGTATGATAGCCTCCGACAAGTTCGGGTTCCGCCTCGGGCAAATCAAATGGAAGACGATTTGTCTCGGCGAACGATGCCACGACGAATGTTATGAACCCGATCGGAGTGAGAAATGCGTTCCATGCAATGCCTGACTGTTGCAACACGATTTGATCCAATCGTACTGTACCCGCAATCATGATCACGCCGACGATCGAGAGCCCCATGGAAAGTTCATAACTAATCAACTGTGCCGCTGAGCGCAAACCTCCAAGCAGCGAGTATTTATTATTCGATGACCACCCGCTGAGCGTTATCCCATAGACCCCAAGCGACGTGAGCGCAAGAATATACAGCACACCTATGTTGACGTCTGCAATCATCAGGCGAACGTCTGTACCAAACAACGTAATCGAATTCCCAAACGGAATGACGGCAAACGTTACCAATGCAACGGAGATTGAGATTATCGGGGCAAGAGTATGCAAAAATTTGTTGGCCCGCGCGGGGACGATGTCCTCCTTAATGAACAGCTTCAGCACGTCGGCAGGCGATTGAAGCAAGCCCAGTGGTCCCACCCTGTTGGGGCCGATTCGGTTCTGAATGAACGCGCTGATTCTTCTTTCGCAGTAAACGAGGTTCGCTACTACGGTGAGGATAACCAAGAGAATGATGAGGATCTTGATGAGCGCTATGAGCATAAACTCCATGTCAGGCTATCGCGGGTGAAGGCGTTTCCTGGTTGCGTTTCAGCATTGCGCCTCTATTCCCAAGTTTCCGATATGTTAAACCTTTGAACGCGGGCGTCGTGGAGGCGATTTCATTGAAGACGTCTTCAGCCGTGTTGTATTTGTATTTCACGCCCATCACAGATGCAAGCATGGTGATGATTTTCCAGTTGGGACGGCAATCCCTTTTGGGGCCACGAGCCCACCGATCGAACTGCGAACCAAACTTATCCAATCGGCTCATGGCAAACCCATCGAGCGAACGATCCTGTTCCAATGTTGCCACCGAAGGGCGGATACGCTGCACTCTTCCCTGGAAGTTTGTGAACGTACCATTCTTTTCCGCATAGGTGGACGAAGGGAGGACAATATCTGCAAAGCGGGTAGTTTCATTTTCGTTGGATGAATTCATGATCATGAACTGGAGTCGGCCCAACACTTGCGCCACAGCAGGATTGACGGCGATGTCAGCATCCATCACATAGAGTGCCCTGATGGTTCCTTCCCGAATGCCTTTGATAATCCCGTCGAACGCAAGACCTCCCTCACGTGGTCGCACACCAACCTCCTCAGCGCCCAACGAGTTTGGAGTCTTGTCTGCCCGGATAAGGATAGCATCCTCATCGCCTTCGACAACGTGACGCATGAAGTCAATGTGCTTCGTACCGAGAACAGTCACAGCAAACTTCTGGAAAAGATAATTTTCTTCGTTTGTGGCATGGGCGGAACCGATAACCGCAACCTCCGACCGCTTGAACGTCTTTAGTTCGGATGCTGCCTTTGCAATTGCTTCATCCCAACCAACTTCGACAAACTCTTCCTCCTTTTTCATTAACGGTGTTTTGATTCGATTGTCTGCATTCACATGCTTGAATGTGTCAAGTCGGCCCGGATCGCACATCCAGTATTCATTGACCTCCTGATTATACCGCGGCGTCTGGCGGAGGATCTCGTTGTTGCGCACCCAGGAATTCATGTTGCAACCGCGAGCACAGCCGGGACAAATCGTTTCTGTAGACGACATTTCCCACACACGTGCCTTGAAACGGAATTCCCTGCTTGTAAGCGCTCCAACCGGACAAATGTCAATCGTGTTCATTGAGTAGGGGCTATCCAGTTGTTCACCGGGAAATGTTGTCAACTCGACGCGGTCGCCTCTCATCGTAAATGTCAACTGGGGTTTGCGCGCAATTTCACCGCAAAATCGAACACAGCGTGAACACATGATACAGCGTTCGGTGTCAAGCAAGACGTGCGGTCCAAGTTCAACGCGCTTCGGCTTATGAACCTTATCCTCGTTAAACCGGCTGTAGCCGACGCTGTGCTTATATGCGTAATCCTGTAGTTTGCATTCACCGGCCTCGTCACAAATGGGACAATCTAACGGATGGTTGATTAAGAGAAATTCCATCACCGCTTCACGTGCATTCAACACTCTTGGATTGGCCGTGTGGACAACCATACCATCTGCAATCTGTGTTGCACACGCTATCACGAGCTTTGGTA
>CAYPVN010000080.1:0-3431 GCA_964414155.1 uncultured Chitinophagales bacterium | reverse complement strand
GGGATGAGGAGGGTCAACCATCATGTACACAGCAAGCTGGCCCGGTACATTTGCACAAAGACTAATGGATTGGAGTTTCACGAATTCCACCATAACATCATCGGGGATGTTCCGCAGTTCGAGATAACCGCCCCGGTGCCCGCACTCTCCAAGAAACCCCTTTGACACGGAATGAAGACTGAAAAGAGAAACGGCAGTCTCCTTCATGTCATTCATCACCTTTGCAAACGAATAGAATTTGGATTCAGGATCATACACATTCTCCTGATACACCTCATCGGCAATGATCGCGAGGCCGTTCGTTCGCGCGAAACGAATGATCATCTCGATGTTCTGGTACGACAGAACAGCACCCGTGGGGTTGCCCGGATTGATGACAACAATCGCCACCGGATGGGTTTTGGAGGCTTTCGCCCTCTCGATACTATCATGCAGACTGTGCTCGTCCAACTGCCATGAGTTCTCTTCGTCAAGAAAATAATCAATCTGCTTCCCACCGAAGAGGCTGATGCTTGCGCTGTAGAGGGGATACTGTGGCACCGGAATCATAAACCCGTCATTCTTTTCTCTAAGAAGTGCGAGCAATGCAGCCTGAGCCCCTTTGCTTGCCCCGTCGGTGAGAATTATTCGATCTCGAGCTGCTGCGATTCCATCCCGACGCTGAATGAAATCAGCCACCGCCTGTCGGATGAAGGGGATGCCAGTGCTTTGGGTATACGCGCCGGTTCCGTGGGGATGCTCGGAGAGAATCCGCTTGACGCGGTCAACAATATCCTTTGGTATTTGGCTCATCGCTGTCGGATGATGTAGCAGCTCAGGATATTCCAGGAGGCTCAACATTTGTCGCAGGCAGGTTAGTGGTTTTTGCTTGAGCGCCTGAGGGTTGCCGATATTACAATAGATGATTTTTCTGCCTTGCTCTTCCAACTGTTGAGCCCTTGTGACGATCGGGCCCCGCACGGCGTATCGTGCGTCCAGCAGATTCCTGTTCAACTGGTCACGGGTGATCATACGTCTCTTAGCAGGTTCGCATCAGGCATTAGGATGGTCGGATGATTATAGTCGAGAACCCCTCTTCATGAAAAAGATCATTCGCCACAGCCATGATTGCATCCGGTGTCACGGCATCCACCTTCTTGAGTATTGAATCGACGGTAGTGTACTTCTCGAAGTACAACTCGCCGCCGCCCAGCCTCATCATACGACCCGACATGTTTTCCAACCCCAGTGTCAGCGTTCCCTTGATCTGGGACTTTGTTCTTTCGAGCTCAGCCCGAGATACCAAACGGGACTTGAGCTTGTCGAATTCCTTGTGTATAAGCGAGATCGAATTGTCAATGTTCTTCCGATCCGTTCCGACATATGTACCAAAGACCCCCGTATCGCTCAGCAGATTTACGAAGGAGTAGACACTATACGCGAGTCCGTGTCGTTCGCGAATTGTTTGATAAAGGCGTGAGCTCATCCCCTCCCCCAACAATGCATTGAGCACCATGAGAGGGTATCTGTTCTTGTGTTTAATACTGTAGGCGGCAATTCCAAGACAAACATGTGCCTGGTTGATGGGCCGGGAATGTTCTTTTACCGTCGGCGTGTTTGCCCGTTTCGGACTCGGTGTCCGTTTCGGAGAAATTTTGCCGACTGGAAGATGGTTAAATGACTTGCTTACGAGTTTTACAACTTGAGAGTGGTCAACACTTCCGGCCGCTGCAACAACAAGATTCGGAGTCACATAGTGCTTTGCGAGATGAGAATGCAGATCCTCCCTTCGAAAGCTGCGGACATTCTCCTCGGTCCCAATGATGGGGAAACCCAGGGCATGAGACGGGAACAGAGCCTTTTCAAAATAGTCATGGATGATATCTTCCGGATCATCGGCCGCATTCCTCAATTCCTCGATGACGACCAGTTTTTCCTTTTCAAGCTCTTCTGACCGGAAGGTTCCGTTTTGCACGATATCAGACAGAACATCAATGGCCTGAACGAGGTGCTCATCGAGAACACGGGCGTAGAAGCAGGTTTGTTCCTTCGTAGTAAAGGCGTTCAGGTAACCGCCCAGTGACTCAAGACTCTGAGCAATGTCCTTAACGGTCCGCTTCTTCGTCCCCTTAAACACCATGTGTTCAAGGAAATGGCTGATTCCCTGGCGGTTCTCGCGTTCATCTCGAGACCCAACGTTCGCCCACACGCCGATGGAAACCGATCGCACATAGGGGATCGATTCTGTCACCACACGAATCCCATTTTCCAACGCGGACTTCTTGTAGACGGCTTGTTCGGCGTGTTCGCGAACGAGTGTAGGTTGATCAGATTTCATAATACGATAACAAACTCGATAACGATGGCAGAAAGGGATGAAATGAATGTTTTTCAGTACGAATATATTCTTTTTGGGCAGCAGAGTCAAGGAACTGTGATGTCGGTAATACTCGTCGTGTGGATGAAGCAGGAATTGTAGATGGGAAAAAAGTCGCTCTCGCGTATATTAAGATTGAAGCAGATGAACCATACCGAAAACATCCTCCTAAGAAAAGTGGAGGAACGTCTTCATGAGTGAACCGAGAAAATCGCAGTTGCATCCTGCACGCATTTTGTCTATGTTTTCAAGCAACCAAATTTCCATTCCGCGACCATCGCATGTTGTACGAGATCCTTCTCGTTGTTTCTATAGCATACCTCCTTCTGATCGTTACCTTAGCGCTGGCGGTTTCGAGAGCACAATATTCATTCGACGAATCCGTACAACCAACCGTTTCTCTAATAATTGCTGCGCGAAACGAAGAGCAGAACATCCGGGAATGTCTTGAATCAATCGCCAATCTATCCTATCCGAAGGCCCTGCTCGAAGTCCTGATCGTTGACGACCGGTCAACGGATCGTACTCAATCCATCGTGGATGAGTTTGCGAGACAATATTCGTATGTGAAACTCCTCGTTTCGGATCCGGAGGAAGGACATCTTCGGGGAAAGACAAATGCAGTCGCGAAGGGAATCGAGACATCCAGCGGTGAGATTCTCCTCTTCACAGACGCGGATTGCACTGTGAGAAGCGATTGGGTGGAACAAACCGTCAAATACTATGACGAACCGAACATCGGTATTGTTGCCGGCTTCACTTCACTCAGGTCAAAGAGTTGGTTTGAATCGATACAAGCGCTGGACTGGTTTCTTCTTTTTTCGGTTGCCGCCGGCGCCATTCGGCTGCACTTTCCAGTAACTGCAATCGGCAACAATCTCTCTATCCGAAGAAAAGCTTACGATGCGGTAGGTGGATATCGGCAGATTCCTTTTAGCGTCACAGAAGACTATGCGCTCTTCCACGCCATTACCTCCGAGACCACCTTCAAGGCGAAGTTTCCGCTTGATCACATGACACTCGTTGAAAGCAATCCTTGCAGGTCGTGGGGTGAGCTGTACAGACAAAAAATGCG
>CAYPVN010000079.1:0-8172 GCA_964414155.1 uncultured Chitinophagales bacterium | reverse complement strand
TCATCGGCCGTGCGCTGTACGAAAACAAGTTCTCATGCCAGGGAATCTGGCGACGCTGTGAAGCGGGGAATTACCCATACACTGCGAAAGTCTAACACATCCGCGAACCAATGCCCAAAGTAGCAATCCTGATCGGAAGCACCAGCGATGAAGAAGTGATGCGGGAGTGCGCGCAGTATCTGACCCGCTTCGGCATCGATAATGAGCTGCGCGTTTCATCGGCGCATCGCCAGCCGGATGAAACCGCGACATTTGTGAAGGATGCCGAGAGAAACGGGTTCTCTATTATCATAGCGGCAGCGGGAATGGCTGCTCACCTTCCGGGCGTCGCTGCATCCCATACAACATTGCCGGTTATCGGCGTGCCGCTCGGCGGGTCTGCGCTGAACGGCGTCGACGCACTCTATTCTATTGTCCAGATGCCGGCGGGTATACCCGTGGCAACTGTTGCCATTGGTTCAGCCGGAGCGAGGAACGCCGCAATCCTCGCAGCGGAAATTCTCGCGTTGAACAATGACGCAATCAAACAGAAGCTCATTGAATTCCGAAAGAACGGCGCACGATTCTAACGCAACCGTCTCAGCATCATTCTGTTCATCCATGAAATTCCTCGTCGTTGGTCATCTTTGTCTTGATGTCATTCACCCCGTCGATAAACCGGACGTCCAGGGTTATGGGGGAATCTACTACTCTCTGGTAACACTTGCTTCACTCCTTGAACCCTCGGATAGTGTTCATCCCGTGTTCGGCGTGAACAGGGCCGACTATGTCCCCTTGATTGAACATTTACAGCAGTTCCCCAATATAGACACTTTGGGTATTTTCAAATTCGACGGTCCG
This sequence comes from uncultured Chitinophagales bacterium, assembly GCA_964414155.1. Classification (GTDB taxonomy): domain Bacteria; phylum Bacteroidota; class Ignavibacteria; order UBA10030; family UBA6906; genus CAYPVN01. Next base: position 7,332 of record CAYPVN010000079.1, on the reverse strand, counting down.
ACAAACAAGGTTCACCTCTACTACAAGGACGCCCAGTCGCGAATCGAATGTTCACGGGATATTGCAGCGCCTATCCCGTACGAGAAAATCCGACGTCATCTCTCTGTCGATGGAATCCTTGTGAATATGATTTCGGGATTCGATGTCGCGGTTGAAACTCTCGACCACATCCGCATGGCTGTTCGCTCACACAATATTCCGATCCATTTCGATTATCACAGCCTTACGCTGGGGGTCGATGAGAAATTCGAGCGGTTCCGGCGACCGCTTCCGGATTGGCGCCGCTGGGTATTCATGACGGACATCGTGCAATTGAACGAGGAAGAAATGGCCGGACTTTCCGTTGAGACAATGTCCGAGCAGCAGACCGTGGGCCACCTTCTTACCCTTGGAGTGAAAGCCGTTATTGTGACACGGGGAAATCGCGGTGCGAGCCTCTTTTTCAACGAACACAAGCATGTGGTCCGCAAAGATGTGGATGGAATTCAGGTTGACGAGGTGCGTGACACGACGGGCTGCGGCGATGTATTCGGCGCGGCGTTCCACATGCACTATGTAAAGACAAGAGATCCATTCGCCGCGATGCAATTTGCCAATCAGGTTGCCGCTGCGAGAACGAAGGTTGCAGGAATTGAAGGATTGCACTCACTTAAAGCAATTCAGACTCCAATCGAAAGCTGAGCATAGGGCCCTGATGAATATTGCGCTCATCGGTTATGGCAGAATGGGAAGGGAAGTAGGGGCTGTCGCAACCGAAAAAGGCGTCACCATTGCAAAAATCTTCACGCTTGAAAACAATACCGGAGGACTCGGGCTCACGAAAGATTCCCTCAAAGGGGTTGACGTTTGTATTGACTTCTCTTCTCCCGCAAATGTTCTCGATAACATCGAGGCGGCCGCTGACTGTGGGAGGAATATTGTTGTCGGCACGACCGGTTGGTATGACAAACTCGATCAGGTGAAGAAGATTGTCAAGGAGAAGAAAATCGGTTTCCTCTACACGCCGAACTTCTCCCTCGGCGTAAATATTTTCTCCCAGATCATCATGGACGCAGCACGGTTGTTCGACAAGCATTCGGAGTACGACGTGTCAATTAGCGAAATGCACCATAGGGATAAAGCAGACAGTCCGAGCGGCACAGCTTTGTCTCTTGCCTCGACAATTCTTCAAATGATGAAAAGAAAGTCGGAGCTGCTCACCACTGCATCACATGGTCCGATCAAACCGCATCAGTTGCATGTGATTTCGGCGCGGGTGGGTCATGTTACGGGAAAGCACTCCGTGCTGTTCGACTCGGAGTCGGATACCGTCGAATTGGTGCATACCGCCAAGAGCCGGCGGGGGTTCGCGGTGGGTGCGGTGGTCGCTGCCGAGTGGCTGAAGGGAAAGAAGGGATTCTACACAATGAGAGATGTGATTCTGTCGTAAACGGCTGCGGCGGGCCACTCGGGACGCAAAACTTTCAATAGGAATTAAGTATGAAAAGAAAGATGTTATTTAGAGGAACCGCGACTGCGCTGGTGACGCCGTTTAAGAAGAACGGATCGGTGGACGAAGCGACGTTGCGCGATCTGGTGGAGATTCAGATCAAGGCAAGAGTTGAAGCCCTTGTTCCGGTCGGCAGCACAGGTGAGGGGGCCACACTCTCCGATGCAGAGCAGGGCGATGTCATCGAGAGCGTTGTTGATCAAACAAACGGTCGAATCCCGGTGATCGCAGGGGCAAGCAGCAACTCCACGTCAAGGGCGATCGCACTTGCCAAGCAGGTGAAGAAATTGGGTGCTGACGCGATCTTGACGGTCGCCCCATACTATAATAAGCCGACACAGGAAGGGATGTACCAACATTTCAGTGCCATAGCGGACGCTGTGGAGTTGCCAATGGTTCTCTACAATGTTCCGGCGCGGACTGCTTCCAACATCGAGGCGTCCACAGTGCTGAAACTGGCGGAGGAAATCCCGTACATCGCCGGCGTCAAAGAAGCCTCTGCAAACTTCGGCCAGATCATGGAAATCCTTCACCATCGTCCAAAGGAATTCGGAGTGTGGTCCGGTGACGACAACCTCACGCTGCCGCTTATTGCACTTGGTGCCGATGGCGTCGTGTCAGTCGTCTCCAACGAAGCGCCAAAACTGTTTTCCGAGATGGTGCGCCTGGCATTAAAGGGAAAATTTGACAAGGCCCGCGAGCTGCACTACTCGCTGCTTCATCTGATGAATGTAAACTTTGTCGAAACGAACCCAACGCCGGTGAAAGCTGCAATGGCTATGATGGGGCTTCTGGAAGAAAATTACCGCCTGCCGCTCGTTGCATTGAGTGATGGGCTCAGGCCGAAAATCGAGAAAGCCTTGAAGGAGGTCGGGCTCTTGTCACGATCAAATTCCTAACATCGCGCCGTCAAACGCCAACAGACATGTCCCTTCAATACGATATCGAGCAGTTGTACGAACAGGACGTTGCGACGATCGACCGCAACCACGCGCTGCAATTGTTTAACGAGTTCAAATTTTTTCTGAATCATGGCGAGGTTCGAGCGGCAGAGCCTGCGAAGGGTTCCTGGCAGGTTAACCATTGGGTGAAGAAGGGAATCTTGCTGGGCTTCCGTTTGGGCGAGCTTGAGGATTTCTCTGTTAACAGTCAATTCCGGTTCTTCGATAAGAGCACCTATCCGCTCAAGAAGCTCACCCTGGGTGATGGGGTCAGAGAAGTACCCGGCGGTTCATCGATCCGTGACGGAGCGTTTGTTGCTCGCGGCGTCGTCTGCATGCCGCCGATGTACGTGAACGTCGGAGCGTACATTGATGAGAACACGATGGTGGATTCGCACGCGCTGGTGGGCTCATGCGCTCAAGTGGGCAAGCGCGTCCACCTGAGTGCTGCCGCGCAGCTTGGCGGCGTCCTTGAACCCATCGGTGCCCTTCCTGTAATTGTAGAGGATGAAGTTCTGGTCGGGGGAAACTCGGGTATCTACGAAGGAACGATTGTCAAACGAGGCGCAGTGATTGGTGCTGGCGTTATTCTGACCGGCGCGACACCGGTCTATGATGTCGTAATGCAAAAGGTGTATCGCAAGCAAGGCGATCAACCTTTGATCATTCCTGAATATGCCGTTGTCATTCCCGGCAGCAGGGCGATGCAAAACGAATGGGCGCGTAGTGAACAGTTGTCCGTTTCCACTCCCATCATCATCAAATACCGTGATCAAAAGACCGATGCCTCTACTGCTCTCGAGGAGAGCCTGCGGTGAGCGAGAAGCGCGTGCTTGTAATCGGCAGTAATGGTTTGTTGGGACAAAAAGTAACGGAGCTTTTGGTGCGAGGTTCTGCCTATCGGATTACACTTGCCTCCAGGGCGGAGAAACCCATCCGGCAACTCATGACCGCCGACTATACACCAATCGAAATCACATCCAAGCAGGACGTCAAGAGAGTAGTGCACTTGTGCGAGCCGGCTGCGATCGTGAATGCGGCCGCGATGACCAATGTCGATGAATGTGAAAAAGAGCGAGACCTCGCTTGGCGGATCAACGTTACGGGAGTGGAGAATCTGATCGATGCTGCAAAGAAGAACAATGCCAAGATCATCCACGTCTCGACGGATTATGTCTTCGATGGAAAAGCGGGTCCCTATGATGAGAATGCCCGACCCGAACCGTTGAGCCATTATGGAAAGTCAAAACTGGCGAGTGAAAACGCGTTGCGTATTTCGGGGATTGATCATTTCATTGCCCGTACAATGGTGCTCTATGGTTACGCACCCGGTGTGAAGACAAATTTCGCTCTTTGGCTGATCCAGAACCTGGAGCGGAAAATGCCGGTGCGCGTCGTGGACGACCAGTACGGAAATCCGACGCTGGCCGATGATCTTGCGTATGCGCTTGTGAGCGCTATTGAGTTAAACCGGTCCGGCGTTTACAATATCGCAGGAAGGGAAATCGTGAACCGGTACGAGTTTGCGCTGGCGCTGGCACGTGTATTCGGCTTCGATGCGGGATTGATCACGCCGATCAAGACATCGGTGCTTCGCCAGCCGGCGGCGCGCCCGCTCAAATCCGGTCTCATTACTCTGAAGGCGGAGGTTGAGCTCGGCTACAAGCCCTCGACGATTGAGCAAGGACTAACAGTGCTCAAGAATCATCTTGCTCGCTCAGATCGCAGGCTGTCAGATAGCGCACCGGTTCCTGGCCGATCCGGGTCGTCATCATCGCGGCCAACACGCTAGTAGAATGTTCAGTATCAAAAAGGCTTCCTACCAAGACCCAAAAACTTATGCTTGATATAAGACTTATCCGCGAACAGACAGATCGTATCAAAGAGGGGGTCCGTGCGAAAGGGGAGAACGACTCTCTCGTTGATGATGCAGTTCGGCTCGACCAAGAACGCCGTGCTCTTCTGCAGAAGACCGAGGCACTCAAGAGTCGCAAGAACACCGTCTCCGCAGAAGTTGCCAAATTGAAATCGCAGGGACTGGATGCCGCCGGTCTCATTATGAAGATGAAGTCGGTCGCCGATGAGATCAAATCGATCGATGATGAGCTGAAAACAGTGGAGGAGAATCTTCGCTCCGTGCTTCTTCAGATTCCCAACATCCCTCATCCGTCCGTTCCGGTGGGAACCAGCCCCGCGCAGAACCAGGTGATTGCGACGTGGGGCGGGTCTCCTGTGATCGATTTTCCTGCGAAGCCGCATTGGGAACTTGTTGAGAAACTGAACATCGTTGACTTTGCGCGAGGGGCGAAAATCGCCGGTGCAGGGTTCCCTGTCTATGTAGGGAAGGGAGCGCGTCTGGAGCGGGCGCTCATCAATTTCTTCCTTGATGAAGCAGAGGCCAATGGGTACAAGGAGATTTTCCCACCGCTGGTGGTGAACGCTGCAAGCGCCACGGGGACAGGCCAGTTGCCGGATAAGGAAGATCAAATGTATGTAGTGACCCGTGATGACCTCTACCTTGTCCCAACGGCGGAGGTGCCGGTAACCAATTTTTTCAGAGATGAGATCCTTGCCGAGAAACAGTTGCCAATAAAGTTCAGTGCCTACACGCCGTGCTTCCGCCGCGAAGCCGGATCGTACGGAAAGGGCGTACGCGGCTTGAACAGGGTGCATCAGTTCAACAAGGTTGAGCTGGTAAAGTTTGTCCATCCAGACCGCTCCTATGACGAACTGGAAAGTCTCCGTCAGGATGCAGAACGATTATTACAGAAACTTGGTTTACAGTATCACGTACTGCTCATGTGCACCGGTGATCTTGGTTTTACCCAGTCGAAGAAGTATGATCTTGAAGTCTGGGGGCCCGGCCAGAAGAAGTGGCTCGAGGTTTCTTCGGTGAGTAATTTTGAATCGTTCCAGGCAAGAAGAATGAATATTCGCTTCAAACCTGATGGGGGCGGAAAGCCCGAGATTGTTCATACGCTAAACGGCTCGGCTCTTGCGTTGCCAAGAATTGTAGCCGCGTTGCTGGAACAGTATCAAACCCCCGAAGGAAAAGTCATTGTGCCGAAGGTGCTTCACAAGTACACCGGGTTCGAAGTTATTGGATAAGTGTCCCGAAGGGACTCCTTCGGAGGGTGCGATTTTCGCGTAGGATATGAAACCGCTTCTTCGTCTCAAGCCGTACCTTGCAAAATACAAGAAGACTCTCCTGTGGGGATTTCTCACCGTTATCGGGAGCAACCTCTTCAATGTTGCCCAACCTCTGTTCATCGGTCACGCAATTGATTCGCTGAAGACAGGGTTGGAGTCGCACAACATTGACAAGATGGGCCTGCTCACCTATGCCGGGCTCGTCGTCGGATTTTCTCTCGTTGCCGGTTACTTCACGTTTCTCACTCGTCAAACGATCATTGTCGTCTCCCGCAAGGTGGAGTACGACATGCGCAACAATTTCCTGTCGCACATTCAGAAGCTCTCGCTTTCGTATTTCCAGAACACACCCACGGGCGATCTCATGGCGCATGCGACGAACGATATCAGCGCAGTGCGCAACTCGCTCGGCCCTGGCATTATGTACCCCACCGACACGCTGATGACCTTCACGATGGTGCTGGCGGTAATGTCGTATCAGGATTGGCAACTGACGCTCCTTGCGCTCATACCTCTTCCACTCGTCTCGTACGCGGTGTACTATCTTGGCAAGATTGTGCACAGGAAATTCGAAGAGCGGCAAGCACAGTACTCCCAGCTGACAACCCGCGCGCAGGAGAATCTCTCCGGGATCAGGGTTGTGAAAGCGTATGTGCGTGAAGAATATGAGATTGGTCTCTTCCGCACGATGAGCTGGGATTATCTCAAGAAGAACCTCGTTCTTGCAAAGGTCCAGTCTATTATGTGGCCGCTGATGTTCCTGCTCGTCGGATTTTCGCTTGTCATCACGTTGTATTTCGGAGGCCTGCGGGTCATCAACGGGCAATTGAGTATTGGAATGCTCACGGCGTTCTTCGGCTACCTGATCATGCTCATCTGGCCGATGATTGCGTTCGGATGGGTGATCAACATACTGCAGCAGGGCGCTGCTTCAATGGCACGACTTGGAAAGATTATGGATACAGAGCCGGAGATTCAGGATACCGCTGAGACAGACCACCGGATCTCCCAGATTGATGGCGACATCGAATTCAAGGGGGTGATTTTCCGACACAAGAACGCCACCACCGCAGCGCTTCAGAATATTGATCTCAAAATACCAAAGGGGTCGACACTTGCCGTCGTTGGGTACACGGGATCCGGCAAGAGCACGCTCGTGAACCTGATTCCACGCCTGTATGATGTCACCGAAGGCACTCTGCTGATCGATGGGGTTGACGTGCGAACAATTCCGCTGGAAGTTCTCCGATCCAACATCGGATACGTTCCGCAAGAGACGTTCTTGTTCTCCGACTCCATAGCGGAAAATATCAGCTATGGCACAGACAACGGAACGGAGGAACATGTGCGGGAGGCAGCGGAAATTTCGCAGATTGTGCGCGATGTTGGAGATTTTCCACATGGGCTTGCTACCATACTTGGGGAGCGAGGCATCACTCTCTCCGGCGGCCAGAAACAGCGTACCAGCATTGCTCGGGCGGTCATGCGAAAACCGAAAATCCTGATTCTCGACGACGCGCTCTCCGCTGTCGATACATTTACTGAAGAAGAAATCCTGAAACGCTTGCGGGCGATGATGAAGGGACGCACGAGTATTATCATCAGCCACCGCATCTCGACCGTAAAAGATGCCGACCAGATTGTCGTGGTGCACGAGGGAATGATTGTGGAGAGAGGAACGCATGATGAGCTTGTGGCGCAGGGCGGTATTTATGCGGAATTACACCGCAAGCAACTTCTGGAAAAGGAACT
>CAYPVN010000078.1:6796-8273 GCA_964414155.1 uncultured Chitinophagales bacterium | reverse complement strand
CAAACAAACGAGCTGATCTTCGCCAGCTTCAACTATGTGTCGGGCAAATATCTTGGGAAGACGCTTTCACGAGAGGAGATCATTGCGCTGTTCGGTCCGCCTGAGGAGGGAGGTTTGGTAAAGCTTCTGGGTGAAGAGGTAGCCAATATAGCCAAGGATGACTTGTATTCGTTCTACACCATAAATCATAACGCGATGGCTTCGCTCCACGCCGGGATCGAGGAACTTCTGGTGTTTCTAAAGGCTCACGGGGTGAAACTTGCGATCTTTACCGGAAAGGGAAAACGAACTACCGATATCACCCTTCGGACACTCAACATCATACAGTATTTTGACATTATAGTAACCGGAACAGAGCTTGCCAAGCACAAGCCGAATCCGGAGGGGATACAGAAGATTATCGATACGCTGGGTCTTGATCCTCAGGAGGTGCTGATGGTCGGGGATGCCCTTTCTGATGTGAAGGCATCAAAGTCCGCCGGTGTGAAGGTAGCGGCCGCCGCCTGGGATTCGTACGATCGGGATGGATTGTTGCAAGCCCGTGCAGATTATGTGTTCCATAGTGCCGGGGAAATGCTGCAGTGGCTCAAAGAATCTCAACTTGTTCATTGAAAAAGGAGCACGTGATAGACGAACACCATCCCGTCACGGTCCAGATTGCACGCTTCGGACTGCCGCTTATTATCCTCATTTTCTACGTTACTGCATCATTGAGTTTCGAGTACACACCGGACAGCACGTACTCAACGCTTCAGCAGGTGAAAGTGATGAGTGAGCTGGGCTCACCCGATGCAGGATCGAATGCACCCAGTCCGCTCTGGATGTTGCTCATTGTGATCGGCAGACTGTTGCATGTTGATGCTCTCGTGACGGCAAAGGTGTTCAGCCTTTTCTTCAGCAGCTTCATCATCCTGTTCTCCTATCTTCTTGCAAATGAGGTGTTGAGAGATCATCTGCTGAGCTTTTGTATTGCGCTTGTCGTTGCGACGCAATGGTGGCTTCTGCAGGCAGCCCCATCGGGAAGTGCTTTGGGGTTGGGACTTCTGTTAAGCCTTGTGAGTGTGTTCTTTCTCCTTCGAAATGAATATCTGCTCTCCGCACTCTTCGTCGGTCTGACTTCATTAGTGTTCTGGCAGGCCGTTGGGCTGATGGCGCTACTGATGGCAGACGTTGTTCTGAACTCCGTCGACAGGCGTCATGCAGCAAAAATGATGGCCGGTGTTCCCCTTGTGTATTGCTGCATCGTGTTGCCGTGGGTGTTGTATGCCTTTGCACACGGGTTTTCGATCGTATCAGCGCTGGTTCCACCTGGAGAATTGTCAGGATTCTCGCTGGTGGCGGTGCTTGCTCTCTCAGTCATGGGCGGACTAACACTTGCGGCGGTCATTGTGATCGCAAGATCAGGAGAAGAGGGAAGGATGGTTATTCGCACACAAGTTGCACCGTTGCTGTGGATCTGTGTGGTCTTGTTGGTGGG
>CAYPVN010000078.1:4347-6696 GCA_964414155.1 uncultured Chitinophagales bacterium | reverse complement strand
TTATTCGCACACAAGTTGCACCGTTGCTGTGGATCTGTGTGGTCTTGTTGGTGGGTCCAATTGCAAATCTCGATTTTCTGTACGTGGGAATACCCCTGGTGATTGTGTATGGATTTCTTGGGCTGCGAGAGATTCTGGTGTTGGCGCGTTGGGGCCGATTGGTGTACGCAGTCGCGCTTGTACTTACGGGAGTGCTGATCATTCAGAGTCAGGTTACGTTCGGATCCGTGAGGTCGACAACAATCCAGAGCAGTGTAGATGAAAACGGGGAACTTGTTTCGATAGCGATCTGGCTCAAGGCAAACACATCGACGGAAACGTTGGTCGTTACAGACAGGCCTGGCATTGTTGGTTATTATTCAGACTTGCCGGTCACTGTCCTTAATGGGAAAAAAGAGAATGCACCTTACGTTGTTTCGAAGGCAACGGAGCTTGATGGGTATGATCTGGCGTTCACGCCAACAGGCGAAGGTGTTGGAGAAGTCTTGGCGGTGGGGTCTCATTACTCGGCGTGGAAGAGGAAATGATTTCAAAGCACAGAGTTTCTGTGGAACGACTGAAGATTGGAATCGTTGGGGTGGGCCACCTTGGAGCTCTCCATACCAAGATGTTGGCAGAAATTCCTGAGGCACATCTTGTCGGCCTGTACGATGTTGATTCCGACAAGGCGGGACGAGTTGCTCGGGAGTTCAATACAACTTCATTCGGACGGCTCGAAGATTTACTCGATGCTGTTGATGCGCTTACCATTGCAACTACTACGACGTCCCATTTTGAGATCGCACAGCAGGCTCTCGGCAAGGGGAAACATTTGTTTATCGAAAAGCCCATCACTCAGTCGGTCGAAGAAGCAGATAAACTCTCCAGGACTGCACGGGAACGAAAGCTTGTAGTTCAGGTTGGGCACATTGAGCGGTTCAATCCGGCGATTCTGGCCCTCGAGAAGTATGAGATCAAGCCGATGTTTGTTGAATCCCATCGGCTCGCGCAATTCAACCCTCGTGGCACCGATGTTGCCGTGGTGCTCGACCTCATGATTCACGATATCGACATCATACTGAGCTTTGTCAAATCCCCGGTTGTACGTATCGATGCCAACGGCGTTGCGGTGGTTTCCGGGAGTGTCGATATCGCGAACGCACGACTTCAGTTCGAGAACGGCTGTGTCGCCAACGTAACCGCGAGCCGGATTTCGCAACGAAAGATGCGCAAGATGCGTCTCTTCCAGCGGGACGAGTATATTTCGATTGACTTCCTGGAAGGAATGGCGGAAGTGTTCCGGCTGGTCGGTGAAGATGAGCCTGAAGCGAAAGGGACGATGATGTTGGGTGAGTTGGGTGCAGGCAAGCAGAAGCGCAAGATCGTCTACGAGCAACCGGAAGTGAAGGAAACCAATGCGCTAAAATACGAACTTCAGCTCTTCATCAAGGCTATACAAGAAAACGGATCCCCGATCATCGATGCCGAAGATGGCAAGCGAGCGCTGGAAGTTGCTCACGCTATTATGGAAAAAATTCAGCAACAGATACTCCCGTTGTAGGATGCCGGATATGAAGGATCGCATTACAATATCAAGCGCCCTGCTGACCCGGATCGGACAGATAGCAGACGAGAACGGTCTTGAGGCCTACGTTGTTGGAGGGTATGTGCGCGATCTCCTTCTCGGACTCGGCGACAAGGATATTGATATCCTTGTGATTGGTGATGGTGTCAGCTTTGCCCAAACAGTTGGGCGCAAGTTTGGACGCAATCATGTTGTCGTTCATGAGAGATTTGGAACGGCTATGCTGCCTCTTGAAACGGGAAAGGTAGAGTTCGTGGGGGCGCGCAAGGAGCGGTACACGTCCGATTCGCGCAAGCCCGAGGTCAGCGTTGGGACTCTGGAAGACGATTTGCGGCGGCGAGATTTTACTGTGAATGCTCTCGCTGTCTGCATCAACGCTACGAGGTTCGGTGAGTTGCACGATTTGTTCGACGGTCGAGAGGATCTGAAGAAGGGGATACTCCGCACACCCCTTGAGCCTGCGATGACGTTCGAGGACGACCCGCTGCGTATTCTGCGGGCGATCCGGTTTGCATCCCAACTGGGGTTCACTATCGAAGAAAACACTCTGGCTGCAATTCCCAGGATGAAGGAGCGGCTTTCAATTATTTCTCAGGAACGGATCACCGATGAGTTTCTGAAGATTCTCAAGAGCCCGAAGCCATCAGTTGGCCTGCGTCTGATGTACGATACCGGCGTCATGCATATTGTGTTTCCTGAAATCGCTCAGATGGCCGGCATCGACCAGCGAAGGGATCATCATCATAAGGATGTCTTCCTTCACACATGTACCGTTGTGGACAACA
>CAYPVN010000078.1:0-4247 GCA_964414155.1 uncultured Chitinophagales bacterium | reverse complement strand
GGCTGGACATTCCATGGTCATGAGGAAATCGGTGCGCGGATGATGAAAGGCATCTTCCGGAGATTGAAGCTGCCGATGGACCCGCTTTCTTATGTCGAAAAGCTTGTGCGGCTTCATCTTCGGCCGATGGTGCTGGTGGATAACATAGTTACGGACTCTGCAGTCCGGCGCCTGGTTTTTGAATCGGGGAATGACATTGATGATCTCATGAAACTCTGCCGGGCGGATATTACCTCCAAAAATCCTCAGCTCGTTTCCCGATATATGAAGAATTACGACATCGTCATGCAGAAGATTGTGGAAGTGGAGGAGAAGGACCGGCTCAGGAACTGGCAGCCTCCGGTGCGTGGCGAGGAAATCATGGCTGTTTGTGGTTTGCAACCGGGCAAGAAAGTGGGGATCCTGAAAAAGGCAATTGAAGAAGCTGTTTTGGAGGGCACAATTCCAAACGACCACGATGCTGCTCTGGAATTCCTGTTGAAAATAAAGGACGAGATGCTGAGCGCCTGATGGTTCATTTTCTTTCCCTACGATGAAACCTTTTATCAAGTATTATCGTCTACACAACGGTCATGCCCGAAATGGGTCACCTGCTATCGGGTTCTTAACGCGGGCGGTTTTCTGTTTTGCTGACCATGCGTAATTGTGGGCGATTCTACTATCTCCTCTTTAGTGAAGCCTCAAAACCAATGGAGTTAGACATGCGAGCCATAAAACCAACCACAATATTTACGATTGCACTCCTCATTGCATCATCCATCCCGGGTTATGCGCAATCAAAAAGTCTGACGCTTGAGCAGGCGAAGCAGATCGCGCTGGAGCGGAATCTCAACGTAGCGCAAGCGGGAAACAACGTCGAAGCCGCTCAGGCGAGTGTCCTCGCCGCCACGGGGAATTACCTGCCAACACTGTCTGCTTCAGCGTCGTGGAACAGATCGCAGACGGACTCCAAGGAAACATTTGTTGACCCACAAGGGACGATTAAATCAGTCGGAATTCAAACAGACAACCGGTTCAGTACGGGCGTCAACCTTGGCTATACTATTTTTGACGGATTCGCCCGTGAAGGAACGATGAAGCGGGCATCATCCAATGCAGTAGCGAGCGAGCAGACGGCTTCACGCACCCGCCAGGCGATTGTTTTTCAGGTCGAGAGTGCCTATCTGAATGTGTTACGGAACGAGCAATTGGTGAAGGTGAGCGAAGAAAATCTCAAACGGGATAATCGTCAACTTGAGAGGATTACAGAGTCGAATCGCGTCGGCGCTCTCTCACTTGCAGATGTGTATCGCCAACAGTCGCAGGTTGCGGTCGATGAGCTGAACTTGATCACGGCCCAAAACAACTATGACAAATCAAAAGCCGACTTGATTGCCTTGATTGGTCTTGATGTGTCTGAAGAATATACCATCGCCGATCCATCGGTTTCAACCGAGATTGGGCAAGCGGAGTTGGAATCCACGATGAGTCAGTACAAGAATTTCAGAGAATTGTCGGAGCGGGCGCTTGCTAAACGTCCTGATTACCAGGCGGCGACAGAATCGTTCAATGCCGCAGATGCGAGTGTGACCAGCGCCCGCAGCGGGTATTTGCCATCGATCAGCGCGAATGCAGGCTACACACTGAACGGTGACCAATTCTCCACCCTCTCCGATAGGAAGTCACTGGCCTGGGGAGTTTCATTGCGGTGGAACATCTTCGATGGGTTTGGAACGAACCAGGCGCTGCAGGCTGCACAGGTACAAAGAAAGAACGCAGATCTCGGATTGCAACAAACCCAACGAAGTATCAGCGTGGAAGTGAAAAAGGCCATGCTCGATCTCGAAGCTGCGCGCAAACAATATGACGTGAGTCAGAAGGGGCTGACTTCGGCGACGGAGGATCGGAAGATAGCCGAAGAACGGTACAACCTTGGTGCAGGCACGCTGCTCGATCTGCTGACCGGCAATGCGAACCTCGTCAACGCCGAAGCAAACAAGATCAACGCCGCTTATAATTACATTACGGCCAAGCGTAACCTTGAGTATGTCATTGGTGAGAAAACGTATTAGGATCAAGAATAGTGTCAAGCGACTCACATTGGTAAGGAGTAAATAGAATGGCAACGAACGGCAAGAAATCCAAAAAGAAGATCATCATCTTCTCAGCGATTGGAGTTGTTGTGATTGCGTTGGGATTGATTGTATTCCTGGGGAGCAAGAAAGAACCGATCACTCCTGTCCAGGTGGAGAAAGTTTCCCGACGTACGATTACGCAGGTTGTCACAGCGACGGGGAAGATTCAGCCGGAGGTTCAGGTTAAAATCTCTCCCGAGGTGAGTGGCGAAATCGTTGCGTTGCCGGTAAAGGAGGGCCAGCGCGTTAAGCGAGGGGATCTGCTTCTGAAGATCAAGCCGGATGTATATGTTGCCCAGCGCGACCAGTGGGCAGCGGGGCTTCTCCAAGCGAAGGCAAGCCTGACGAGGACAGAGCCGGAATTCAAGCGAATTGAAAGCCTCTACAAGAAGGGGCTAGTGTCTGACACCGAGCATGATCAGGCGCGCGCAGCCTTTGAAAGCAGCAAAGCCGCGTATGCGCAGGCAAAAGCCTCGCTCGATCAGGCTGAGGAGAACTTGAAAAAGACAACTGTCTTCTCCCCAATGGATGGTTCGGTAAGCCAGTTGAATTCGGAGCTTGGTGAGCGCGTTCTTGGAACAATCCAGTTCCAGGGGACCGACGTCATGACGATTGCCGATCTCTCGCGGATGGAAGCCCGCGTTGATGTGAGCGAAAACGATGTTGTGCTGGTCTCTGTCGGGGATACTGCCCGCGTTACCGTGGATGCGTTTGGAGACAAGAAGATCAACGCAGTCGTTTATGAAATAGCCAACACAGCGAAGTCAAAGGGCCTCGGGACACAGGAGGAAGTGACGAATTTTGAAGTGAAGATGCGAATTGTGGACAGGAGTGTGACGCTGAGACCGGGGATGTCCATGACGGCCGATATTGAAACGGAAACAAAACAGAATGTCCTCTCCGTACCGATTCAAAGTGTAACGACCCGCATGCCAAAAGTGGAGATGAAAGACGGTCAGGCCGAAGATGGACAGGGAGGTGCAATGCCGGTGAGCAACCCGAACATCAGAGGGAGGGGAGAGAACAAACCGAAAGAAATCGTGTTCGTGATTGATAACGGAGTGGTCAAAGCTATCCCGGTGAAAAGAGGAATTAGCAACGACTCTCATGTTGAGGTTGTTGAAGGGGTTTCCGAGGGTGCTGAAGTAGTATCAGGGAGTTACAAGGCAATCAATCGTGAGTTGGAGGACGGCTCAAAGGTTCGAGTGGAAGAGCAGAAGAAAATGGGCGGCTCACAGAAGGGCAAAAACGCATAGTCTCCGGCGATACCAAGGATGATCATGAAGAAACGGCGAGGATCAGTCAAATGGAAAATGTAATCCACCTGAAAAACATCGTGAAGTCTTATGATATGGGTGGCGCGGAGGAAGTGCATGCACTGCAAGGTGTGTCACTGGGCCTCAACCGCAACGAGTATGTCGCCATCATGGGCCCATCGGGATCGGGCAAGTCGACTCTCATGAACATCATCGGCTGTCTGGATACACCGACCTCAGGCTTGTATGAGTTCAACGGTTTGAACGTGAGTGAAATGAACGACAACGAGCTGGCAAAGATCAGGAACAAGGAAATCGGTTTTGTGTTCCAGACGTTTAACTTGCTTGCGCGGTCGGACGCTCTTCACAATGTGGAATTGCCGCTGATCTACGCGGGCCTTCCCACGGCTGAGCGGAAACGTCGGGCGCGGGAAACCTTGGAGAACGTTCAACTCGGCGACCGCATTCACCACAAGCCGAATGAGCTCTCCGGCGGCCAACGCCAGCGCGTTGCAATTGCCCGGGCACTCGTGACACGCCCTTCCATCATTCTTGCCGATGAACCGACAGGCAACCTTGATTCACGAACCGGCCAAGAAATCATGATGCTCTTTGAAGAGCTTCACAAACTGGGAAACACCATTATTCTCGTGACACATGAGGCGGAGGTTGCCGAGCATGCGCATCGGGTTATCAGGATTCGTGACGGCAAGGTTGAGAGTGACGAAACGGTAACGAAGAGGAAAACGTACGCAACGGCATAAATTTCCCGTGAGGTGGCAGGCATGAATTTCTTGACGGAACTGAAAGAAGGGCTGGCGATTTCGTTCCGAGCGATCCGAACCAACAAGATGCGCTCGGTTCTTACGACGCTCGG
>CAYPVN010000077.1:5234-8538 GCA_964414155.1 uncultured Chitinophagales bacterium | reverse complement strand
GGTTCCCGCTCGAGCAGAATTCCAAATCGCGCCCGGACTGCTTCTTGAATCTCATTGGCGAGGGCCACAAGCTCCGCAGTTGTTCCTCCATAGTTAACCAGCGCGAGCGCGTGGTTGGAGGAGATGCCAGAGCCGCCTTTTCGAAAACCTTTGTGGTATCCAGCAGTTTCGACCAGCCATGCAGCGGGAACCTTCGTTCCGCCCTTGGCAGCGAATGTGGGAATAGGCTCCTTGTGCCCGGAACCGAGCCAGAGGTTTTTCAGTTCTTCAAACTGCTGTGTGGTGAGTACCGGGTTCATAAAAAACGAACCAACCGATTTCGTGTTGGGATCTGCGGGATCCAGGACCATGGATTTTCTTTTCCGCAATGCGAGCACAGCATTTCGCACTGCCTCCAATGAAGGTTGTCCATTTGCGAGAGCCTTCATGTCGACCTGGGACGCAACGTAATTCCGCAGCTCTGCATACCGGATTTCCGACTTGCCATGTTTTCGCAAGCGGAATGTCACGCTTAGGATAATATAGCGGTTTAGGTCGCTTGACTTGAAGCGGCTCTGACGGTACTCGAATTGACACTCGGCGTTGGAAAACTCCGCAACCTCACCGGTCTTTCGGTCAAGAGCCGTGAGCCTTACAATCGTATCGCTCACTTCCTGCCCGTACGCTCCAACATTTTGAATCGGCGTTGCCCCAACCAGGCCGGGAATGCCGGAGAGACATTCAATGCCGGCGCAGTTATGGTTGATACAATATTTGACAAAATCATCCCAATTCTCTCCGGCCTGGGCCGTAATCGCTGTCGATTCTCCATCGTCTTCATTAAGAACACCCCGGAGAGCCACCTTCATGACCAATCCATCAAAGCCACGGTCGGAGAAAATCACGTTGCTTCCGGCACCGATAAGTTGCAGCGGAATATTTTGCTTCGAACAAAAACGAAGACCCTCTTTGATTTCTTCAACGGACTCGCATCTTGTGAAGTAGCGCGCCTTGCCACCAAGCCCGATCGTCGTGTAGGCTGAAAGAGGAACGTTTTCTCTTATTTCGATTGCCATTTCTTCGTCTGAGAGGCTAACGAGAGTGTCGTCAGAATGCGACGTGTGCCTTTTGCATCATCCTGGTTTTGGCATCCAGCGATTAACATGTTTCTTGTACGCAGTGTAGCTCTCGCCGAACCGGCGTTCGAGTGTTCGTTCCTCATAGAAGATAACGAAACAGTGAGCGGCAAGAAGCCAGATGACTGAGAATATAACCATAGAGATTGAAAGCTCAAAAAAACCGAATCCGACAAGCATAGTCAGCCCTCCGATGTACATTGGATTGCGGACATAACGATACGGCCCCACTGCAACAAACTCCCGTGGCGCATCAAACGGCGCGGCTGTTCCTTTTCCTCGAACGACGAATACCCCAACGCAAACAAGGCCGATAATCCCACCTGCGATCATGAGGATGACTCCAAGACCAACCATCCACGGTGGAAGAGTCGCTCCAACGACACGATCGAAGGCTTGGACTTGCAGAGCCACCCAGCCCCATACGAAGACAAAACCCATCATATAGAGAAAAGCGCGCACTCCGGTGTAGAGCGTTTTCATTCTCGCTTCTTTTCTAAGTGCGGCGGCCTGAATCCTCTGTATGTATCAAACCGGGAATCATAAAAGACGATGTTCGATGTGCCATCACGCAGCGTGCCGCCGGAAGGATAGAGATAGAACTCTTCAATTGTTTCGGTAACCTTGTTCACCGGTTTGCCATTCTCGGTGTAGAACTTGAGTGTGTAAAAGCCGAGGGTGTACGTGGCTGTGTTGAGCTGGGCGAAAAGGTTCTCGTCGGAAAAGAGGAGGATATCGTTCATCAGGATTGGGCTGGACGCATCACTCGACGTGCTGGTGAATATTTTCTCCAACGATCTGATCGATGGCAAGGATCTGTTCGGGAGTCAATTCAATGGCGACGGCAGTGATTGCTTCTTCAATGTGGGTGGCCGACTTCGCCCCGCAAACAGCGACCTTCACCGATGCATTTTGCAGGCTCCATCCAAGGGCAAGCTGCATCATGGTGAGTCCCTCTTGGTACGCCAGCGACCTGAGGCGGTTGACGATCTCGATATTTTGTCGGAACTGCTCGCCGCGAAAGCGCTTATCCTCGACGCGCAGATCGGTGAGATCGAACGCAGAATTCTTGTGCAACCTTCCAAGCAACAGTCCGCGACAAAAGGGCTCGCAGGCAAGGATGCCGATGCTTGTGGCACGACAAAAAGGAAGGAGATCCTCTTCAATGGTTCGGTTGAGAATATTGTACGGCGCCAGGACGGCTTCAGGGTGTCCATATTGCAGGGCTTCTCGCACGACATCTGCTTCGGTCGTACAAAAGCCGATGGAGCGGATTTTCCCGGCATGACGTATTTCTTCGAGGGCATCCATTGTCTCCCCGAGAGGCGCACGGGGGTCGGGACCATAGACAAAATAGAAATCGATATACTCGCGGCGAAGTCTGCGAAGACTTTGCTCCACCTGCTGCATAATGGTTTCTCGATCGAGGCGCCGCCAAACGGTCAAAGAGCTATCGATGCCGGTGCCATTTTTCGTTGCAATAACAACATCGTTTCTGTCTGAGCCAAGGGCCTCACCGAGAAACGTTTCCGCTATGCCGTTGCCGTATGTGGGCGATGTATCAAAGAAGGTCGCCCCTTTTTCCACGGCAGCCCGAACTGTGCGGATGATTTCCCGCCTGTCAATGTCACCGTAGTGCCCCCCGAAGGCAAGGCCTCCCACACCGATGCGTGAAACATGTAGGTTTGATCTGCCAATGGTATTGTATTTCATGCGTGTTCCCGTTACACCGTTCGCCGATGCACCAACCCTACGCCGGCCTGTTCCGTTGGCATGATACTAACTTCTGTGATGTTTACATGCGCGGGTCGTGTTGCGCAGAAGAGCACGGTTTCTGCAATGTCGGTTGCTTGAAGTGGTGTCATTCCTGCATACGTTTTTGATGCACGCTCTTTGTCACCACGGAAACGTACCTGACTGAATTCAGTTTGTACGAGTCCCGGATCCACGCTGCTGACGCGAACCGCCGTGCCGAGCAAGTCCATTTTCAAACCACGGGTTAAACCGGTGACTGCGAACTTCGAAGCTGCGTACACGTTGCCCATCGGGTAGGTCTGATGTCCTGCAATCGAGCCGAGGTTGATGACGTGGCCGCGGTTCCGTTCCACCATTCCCGGGAGCACCGCCCGTGTTACGTATAAGAGCCCCTTGATGTTCGTATCGATCATTTCCTCCCAATCTTGAATCTT
>CAYPVN010000077.1:2413-5134 GCA_964414155.1 uncultured Chitinophagales bacterium | reverse complement strand
CAGCGCAAAGAGTCCGGAGATATCGGCTTTTGCTTCCTCGAATGCAGAAGACAGTTCTTTCATCGACTGGCGTACCGTGGTTTTCTTTCCGCTCATGGTGATGGAATGCGGCCCGAGTCCATGCATTAACTCATGAGCAAGGATGTGCGTGAAGAAGGGCTCGAATGCAATCATCGGTTGCTGATTTGGATCCAGAGCGATGCGTGAAATCGGAACGAGAATCTTGTTAAACTTTGCTTCCTGTACGTTTTTTATCATCACCCGCTTGCTTCCCTTCTCGGCAGTGACCCTCTCATCGTTGGGAAGATTGAAGGCGGCGGTTTGTACGCTGGCGAGAGCATCGCCGCCAACGACAACTTCGTCCACAACCCGGATCGGCGCGAGCGAGCCTAACTTCTGGTTCCGGTATCGCTTTTCAATCGGGAGGTTGTTCTCGATTTCCTGCAAGTAACCGGAGAACTTCTCCAGATTCCTTGTCTCTTCATCGTTGCGGAGGCAAATAAAAGCCTCAAACGCAGCCTTGTAATTAAAGAGGGAATCAAGATACACCTCATACGGGCCGATGGTCGGCTCAATCGGACTGTCGAGATCCATCCATGCAACGTCGCTGTCGTAATACTCGTTACTGAGGAAGGCGTCTGCGCGTTTCATTAAGAACGATCGAAGGGATGCGTTGTCGGTCAGTGCCGCTGCCTCGCGCAACAAATGCGCGGCGGGAACAAGCAGGTCTTTGTATTCTTCGCTATAAGAGACGAGCGTCAGTTTTCCGGTTTCGTCACGACGAACTGTGTAGAAGAATCCCGTAGCCTTTCTCTGTTCGGCTTCAGGGAGAGTAGCCACCCATGCGTTAAACTCATCTCGAGTCATATCCTCCGGGTAGTAATTCGCATGGGGTTTCTGTGCAGGAACGCCGTCAATGAACCCCTTGTTATGGTCGATGCCGGACCATGGTCCGCGTGTGATATTAAAATACTGCAGTCGCTCCCGACCTTCAGGAGAAGTGTCAGCCTCAAGTCTATTTCGCAACGCCTCATTGCCGCTCCAAAGTTGGCGCGTGTAGATCTTATCCATGATCGCAGCAGCCTGAATAAGCTTGTCAAGCGCCTGCCGGTCGCCGGGAGAGAGCTTCGACACATCTGCTGCAATCTCTGTCGGAGCGAACCGGCTTATCATTGTTGTTAGGGCCGAAGACCCATGAACGTCCTGTTTTGTTTTGTTGCATCCCAAAGTCATAAGGCATAGTCCTGTGGTAATCAACATTGCAACGACTGAATTCATTGTCTGCCTTTCGTGTTGGGTGAGAACGATCTGAATGCGGGTGATGTGGTTTGTGAGAAAGATAGGGGGAAGTTGGAAGAAGGTCAAGCCCTGCAGATAGAGTCTCTGGGGTGAGGTGAACTCTGGATGCCGTCATCAGTCAATGCTTGTGCTGAATATTGTGTTGATGTTCCAGTGTAAAAGAAAACAGAAACGGGGACATTGATGTCCCCGGTCCGACGAAAGAAGTTAACGAGAAGTCTACTTCAACAGAACCATCTTCTTGAATGGTCGAGTTAGCGGGGTGAATGGCAAGCTTTGAAACAGACGCCGGAGCCGCAACAGTATCCCACGTCGATCCACCATTCGTGGATTTTAAAAAGCGTCCGGATTGTCAAGGGAAAACTCAACGAAAAAACATCACGTTTGGGCTTAGCCCGTCAATTGCCTTTGAAGTTCATTGTAAATTTCCAGCAAGGGCAATCCCCGCTCGTGAGCAAGTCTCTTGCATTCCTCGAATTCCGGGACTAACCGTTCTTGCCCGCTAACACTAATAACTTTTGCCATAACAAGTCCGAAGGATGTCCGTACTTCACGCTGTGATCGTGTGAGCTTTCTTCGTTCGACGGGCTGAATGCGAAGCCCAAGAGTAGTCGTTTCGCGGAACATGATGTCGATGATCGCTTCAATCGCACTGCGGCTTGTAAGAACAGAAAAGAGTATTCCGGGACGGCCTTTTTTCATAATAACAGGAATGATGTATGCATCGTTTGCGCCGGCAGCGAGCAGCCGTTCAAGGACGTAGGGATAGATTTCGGGATTCATGTTGTCGATGTTCGTTTCAACCATCACGAGTTCATCTTTTTCATACGTCTGCGGAAGTTCTCCTACAAACACGCGGAGGAGATTCGGAACGCCGTCGAATTCTTTTGTCCCAGCTCCATACCCGATACGTTCGATTTTCAAATGCTCCATCGTCAGTACGCCTGACGATAGAGATTTAATGATCGCAGCGCCTGTAGGGGTTGTAAGCTCGAACGGTATATCGGTCAAGATTGTAGGATAGTCTTTCAAGATTTCTGCCGTGGCTGGCGTCGGTATTGGCATCTTGCCGTGTTCTGTGTCGACGAAACCTCCGCTACCGAGCTTTACGGGTGAGGAATACACGCATTCGATCCCGAGCAGTTCAAGGCAGATCGCCGTTCCAACGATATCAACAATAGCATCAAGAGCGCCCACCTCGTGGAAGTGCACCTTTTCGAGAGAGGTGCTGTGAATCTTTGCTTCGGCCTCCGCGATAACCTTGAAAATCGATTGCGCGCGACCCTTGGTCAATGCCGAGAATGAACCTCCTTCTATTATAGAGAGTATGTCTCCAAGATGTCTATCGTAATGAGTACCCCCTGAAACAACGACGTCAATATGAATCGCATCGATCCCATTGCGCTGGACGTGTCGTCCGAT
>CAYPVN010000077.1:0-2313 GCA_964414155.1 uncultured Chitinophagales bacterium | reverse complement strand
CATCTCATGGCTATTGTTGACAACAAATGCGCCGCCGCGCTCGACGAGCATGAGAGGCTCTTGCGAGTTGCGATGCCGCGGTCCGAATACCACCGGGACTCCAAACACGGCAGCTTCCAACACGTTATGCACCCCCTGTCTGAAACCGCCTCCTACAAACGCGATGTGCGCGTATGCATAGAGTATCAACAGGAGACCGACGCTGTCCACTATCACAACCTTCTCACCAGCATACTCGTTCAACGCTGAAAAGCGGATGGACGATGTCTTCCCGTCCAGTTCGCGTTCGAGTTGTTGGATATTCTCAAGTGTCGGCTCGTGGGGCACAAGCAGCAAGAGCAGGTTCGTCATAGTCTCCTGCAGCTTCAGAAATGCAGGGAGTATCACCTCCTCATCCTCCGACCAACTGCTGCCGACTACAATCACCTTCTTGCCCTCAATAATTCGCTGCGGGATGATGTGTCGTTTCTTAGCCTCACTGCTTCGCGTCGCAACTTGATCGTATCTTGTATCGCCGATTGTTTGCACTATCGGATGGTCAAGAGAAAATAGGCGGAATGCATCAACGTCGCCCTCTGAGACTGTCATGATGTTGTCGATAGCGTTGTACACGTGATGATGAAAGCTGCGCGCAAACGGAAGTCGGCGCGCCGTCCGTCTGTGCATAGTTGCGTTTGCAATAAAGATCGGGATGCGACGGTTTTGCAACTCCCATATGTGGTTCGGCCAAATGTCGTACCGGACCATGATTGCAGCATCAGGCCGGACAAGATCAAGAAAGCGTCGCGCCCCACCACGCGTGTCAAACGGAATGTAGCTGATAACATCGGCAACATGATATTTCCTGGAGTGCTCATAGCCTGAAGGAGAGAAGAAGGTCGCTATAATACGAATCGCCCCGTTTCTTCTGCTCAACTCCTCAATAATAGGCTTTGCCTGCTCGAACTCTCCCAGAGAGGATGCGTGGAACCAAATCCGTTTTCCCGGTTCGAGCTGATCAAGCTGCCGCTGAAGGCCTTCGAACAAATCCCTCCGACCCTTGATGCCACGCCGGGCCTTCGAGTCAGGAACTCCTACTATATGAAGCACCAACCAGAGAATCGGGATAATAATGAAGCTGTAGATCTCTTGCCAGAAGCGTCGCATAAGTCGGCTCAATGTTCAAGGAGTTGTTGTGCCGATGCAATGACCCGCTGTGCAGAGATGTCCTTCATGCATTTGAAATGACCCTTCGGGCACGCGGCTCGTCCGATGTGCGTGCAGGGTCGACACCACAGTGAATCGTTTTCCACAACGATGCTTTCGGTTCCGTAAGGGGAGAATCCGAACTCCTTAACGGTTGACCCGAAGATGGCAACCACCTTTCGTTTCCGGGCCGCGGCGATATGCATGAGGCCGGAGTCATTCGTGATCACGATTGAGCAGTGATCCATTGCGGCTGCCGTTTCTGTAAGGGAGTGTTTTCCTGCGAGATTAACCACTGGAATGTTTGCACTCCGCTGTTGGATCATTTCTTCTATGTCCCTACAACGGTGCTGGTCTTCGAGAGAACCGAACAGAACGATCGGTCGATTGTATTTCAATGCCAGTGTACTTGCAGTTTCGGCAAAGCCTTCCTTCAACCACATCTTCGTGTTGTGTTTGGCTGAAGGGCAAATCCCTATCATGTGCATTCCGCCTGAGAGTCCCGAATCATCAAGGAGATCGCGCATCCTGCTGCCAGTCTCTGCCGGCACGAACACCTCAAGTCCCTTGCCATCATTAGCGACGCCAAGGGGTTGAACAGTTTCCAGATAGCGCTCGGCAACACTCGGCGCCCCACCAAATAATTCGTACATATTCCACTTTGATTTCACGAGAATGAAACGTGCGATCTTCCGTTTCCTAACCCTGACCACTCGTGGCGACCCCGCGCAGATGAACCGGCTGCGAAGACTGTCGTGGAGATCCACAATCAGGTCGTACTTTTCGTTCACGATGCGCCGGCGGATATCGGCGAGATCGGCGAAACGCCCGTTCTGTGGAAACTCCAGAACGTGAGAGACATGTGGATTGTATCGGACTAATTCAGCGAACTCTGATTTGACCAGGTAATCGATCTGTGCATGAAGGAAGCGCTGCCGGAAAGCGCGTACGAGCAAGGAAGAAAGAACGATGTCGCCAACGGAACTAAATCGAACGATGAGTGTTTTATGAAATGGTTCCTGCATGTCGACAGTAGCCTGCGTCTCCTCTGAGACAAGACCTGACCACGATTATGGGCACGAGAAGAGCAAACTGCCACATGTTACCAATTTTTCAATGCAATTGCAA
>CAYPVN010000076.1:0-8658 GCA_964414155.1 uncultured Chitinophagales bacterium | reverse complement strand
TCGTTGTCGACGGAAGTGTCTTCGCCGATCTTCCAACCGTTCTCGCCATCGTGGGCTTCACGCCACCACCCGTCCATGGTGCTGCAATGCAGTCCGCCGTGGATGGCGATCTTCATTCCGCTTGTACCGCTCGCTTCCAGCGGCCGGCGGGGCGTGTTTAACCAGATGTCGCATCCCGAAATGAGGAAGCGGGCGACATTAATATCGTAGTTTTCAAGAAAGATCACTTTTCCAAATAGATCATGGCGCTTAGCGTGGTTAACGATTTCTTTGATGAGATGCTTCCCTGCGTCATCCCGCGGATGTGCCTTGCCGGCAAAGATGATCTGGACAGGTTTCTCCTTATTGGCCAGTGTACGGACCGCCCACTCGAAATCACGGAAGAAGAGAGGAGCACGCTTGTACGTCGCGAACCGTCGCGCAAAGCCTATCGTAAGAGCATCCGGAGAGAGAACATTATCGTACATATCGATCGTTGCACCGCCGTGGAGCAGGTGCTGATCGCGCAGTCGCTTCCGCACAAACTCGACAAGCTGTCGACGCAGCGTTCTTCGGAGAAGCCATAGATCCGCGTCCGAGGTCTTCTTCGGCGAAGCCGCCTCGTGCCAGAATTTCCTATCCTGCAGCTTCTCAATCCATCGAGGTCCCAACTTGTTCGTCCAGAATTCCGTCGCGGTCGGCGACGCCCAGCCAAGGATGTGAATGCCGTTGGTAACATGGCCGATAGGGATTTTCTCCACCGGAGTTCCCGGATACAATTCCCTCCACATCTCGCGGCTGATGGCTCCATGTAGCTCGCTGACGCCATTTGCGTCGCGGCTCATTCTCAACGCAAGGATCGTCATCGTGAACAGCTCGAGAGAGTTTTCTGGATTGACGCGTCCGTACCGCATCAGCTCGTCCACGCTCAGCCCCATTGAGGAGCCGAAGGAAGCAAGATTGGCTTCCATCAACCCGCGGTCGAAGCGGTCGTGTCCCGCCGGAACAGGAGTATGTGTCGTGAATACGCTCTGCCTCCGGACAAATGCTTCTGCCTGATCATGCGTCTTTTTTGCGTGAAGCTGTTCCCGCAAGAGCTCCAGTGTGAGGAACGCGGAATGCCCTTCGTTCATGTGAAAGACCGACGGCTTCAGCCCGAGCGCCCTGAGCAACCGGACGCCGCCGATGCCGAGAAGGATCTCCTGACCGATGCGGTTCGATTGATCGCCTCCGTAGACGTGGGCGGTAAGGTCCCGTTGGAATTGCTGGTTGACAGGGAGGTCTGTATCGAGCAGGAAGACGGTGACGCGTCCAACGGCCACTTCCCAGGCGCGAAAGCTGACGGGCGTATTACCGATTTCGACCGAGAGAACGACGGGCTTCCCCCTCTTGTCTGTCACGAGACGCATCGGGAGCTTAGTTGGATCGTAGAGGGGGTAATGTTCTTGCTGCCATCCGTCGCTGGAAATGTGCTGACGGAAATATCCCTGCCGGTAAAACAGACTGATTCCCACGAGAGGTACACCGAGATCACTGGCGGACTTCATGTGGTCTCCCGCGAGGATGCCGAGTCCGCCGGAGTAGATTCTCAAACTTTCATGCAGTCCGAACTCCGCGCTGAAGTAGGCGACAAGGCCGCGCTGTAATGCCGGCGCGTGTTTCTTGACCCATGTATTCTTCTCGCTCATGTAGCTGCAGTACTTCTTGCAGACCGCGTCAACCCTTTCAAAGAACTCTGGCTGTTCCAGTCTCCCCTTGAGCTCGTCGCCGGAAATCCAGTTCATCACCTCGGCGGCGTTGTGGTTGCTGTTTTCCCAGAAGAAGGGGGAAAGTTCCATGAAAAGTTTCTGGGCGGAAGGATGCCATGACTGCCAGAGGTTGTACGCAAGCTCGGTCAGCTCGCCTGCGAGGCGTTTGATCTGTTTCTCGGAAATGCGCCGGAGTGTCACGGTATGCGTGTCCCCAGATTGTCGGTGTCGTGTATGGTACTGGATGCGGGCGCGGACAGGTGGCCCGCGCAAGGGCCTAGTTCCGCACTTCGTCTTCGACGAGTGAAGCGGTCTTCCTCTTCGACATGCGATTCCTCTCGTTGGCATCGAGATACTTCTTGCGGAGGCGGATGCTCTGCGGGGTCACTTCAACATACTCGTCGTCGCCGATCCATTCGATGGCCTGCTCGAGAGTGAGGATGTGCGGTGGCTCCAGCCGGA
This sequence comes from uncultured Chitinophagales bacterium, assembly GCA_964414155.1. Taxonomy (GTDB): domain Bacteria; phylum Bacteroidota; class Ignavibacteria; order UBA10030; family UBA6906; genus CAYPVN01. The sequence continues at coordinate 6,469 of CAYPVN010000076.1, read as the reverse complement.
CTGCTTCATCCGAGCCCGATGCGCGCATGTTGGTCAGCTGTTTTGTCTTGCAGACATTCACGGTCATGTCGTGCTCGCGGGAGTTTTCTCCGACGATCATGCCGCTGTACACACGCGTTCCCGGCGCGATAAAAAATGTCGAGCGTTCTTGCAGCTTCCACATGCCATAGGCAACAGACTCGCCCGTTTCCATTGCAACCATCGCGCCCTTGGTGCGGTGGGCCATCTCACCCTTGTACGGTTCGTATCCGTGAAAATTGTGGTGAAGGATGCCGGTCCCTTTTGTCTGCGTCATAAACTCTGAGCGGAACCCGATAAGGCCCCGTGCAGGGACGAAAAACTCGAGCCGGGCGTTCCCCTGGCTCGTCAACATATTCTTCATCTCCCCCTTGCGGCCCCCGATATTCTCAATCACGACGCCGACAAACTCTTCCGGTACATCGATGATGACGTGCTCGATCGGCTCGGCGAGGACGTCCTGAATCCGTTTGTAGATAACTTCGGGTCGGGAAACCTGAAACTCGAAGCCCTCCCTTCGCATCGTCTCGATCAGGATGGCGAGGTGCAGTTCTCCGCGGCCGCTGACCTTGAATACATCCGGTGAATCGGTAAGCTCAATCCGCAGGCTGACATTGGAGCGAAGCTCCCGCGCAAGACGCTCGCCGAGGTGGCGCGTGGTGACAAACTTTCCTTCTTGTCCCGCCAGTGGTGAGTTATTGACGATGAAATTCATCGAGAGCGTCGGCTCTTCGATTGACACGAAAGGCAGCGGCGTTGGGTCCGCGGCATCTGCAATCGTCTCGCCGATATCGACATCTTCCATTCCGGCAAGAGCGATAATATCACCGGCGCTTGCTTCTCCCGTTTCAATTCTTTTCAATCCATCGAACGTATAGATCTTCGTGACCTTGGCGTCTTCAACCCCGCCGTCACGGTGAATGATCTTCATTGGCCCACCGAGTTTGATGGTGCCGCGATGAATGCGGCCGATGCCGAGGCGGCCGAGATAATCGTTATAATCGATGGTGGTGACGAGCATCTGGAATGGCGACGCAATATCTCCTGTTGGCGGCGGGACTGCATTGACAATCGCCTCGAAAAGCGGTTCGAGATTAGCGCTCTCGTGGTCGAGCTCCTTTTTTGCGATCCCCTCCTTGGCAATACAATAGAGTGTGGGAAAGTCGAGCTGCTCATCATTGGCGCCGAGGGAGAGGAACAGCTCGAAGATCAGGTCAAGCACTTCGTGCGGACGGGCGTCCTTCCGGTCGATCTTGTTGATGACGACGATTGGCTTGAGGTTCAGGTCGAGGGACTTTTTCAGGACAAACTTCGTTCCGGGCAGAGGCCCTTCCGCGGCATCGACGAGCAAAAGCACACCATTGACCATCGTGAGTGTGCGTTCGACTTCGCCGCCGAAATCCGCGTGCCCCGGCGTATCGACGATGTTGATCTTAATGTTCTTGCCTGCCTGCCCGGCAGGCAGGTAATGGATCGCCGTATTCTTGGCGAGAATCGTGATACCGCGCTCCTTCTCGAGATCGTTGGAATCCATTACCCGTGTCACCAACTGCTGGTTCTGGCGGAACGTGCCGGTTTGGCGAAGCATATGGTCCACGAGTGTGGTCTTCCCATGATCGACGTGCGCGATAATGGCGATATTCCGTATGTCGTCTCTGCGTTGCATCATCCCTCTGAGAAAAAAAACGCCTCAAGCAGTTAACCGTGGCTCGAGGCAGCACACTCAAATTGTACTTCAAAAACTAACTTAATATACTCAAACCCGGCATGAAATCCAAAGGCCGCGAGTCATTATCCCAATTCCCGGATCCTACTCCTTATAAGGCACTTCCTTCGTCATCCACTCGGGTGCCGGCGTCCCCTTGCCGGAGCTAATATACTTTACGCAGGGTAAAATGGCAACGAGCAGAGAGAAATGTTTTGTAGTCGGTGAGTCGAAATCAACAATAAAAGGGATGCCCTGCAGATGAAGGCACCCCTTTCCATGGGACGAGGGATTTCATCCGAGGAATTTGCCGCGCTTCAGTTTGGCAAAGAGACCGTGCTCTTCCTCCGGTGGCTTATTTTTCGGGGAGATCTTCGGCGTTTGTTTTTGCTCGTTGGTTCTAAGGGATTTTGGCGGACCCGATGCTTCCCTCCAGCGAGCATGTTCCTTTTCCTGACGCTCTGACTCCTTCTGCTGCCGAAGCATGTTGAGTCGCTGCTCTTGTTCCAGCTTTGTCTTCAATGGTTCGGGCATGGGAGATTGCGGCTTACCTGGGAAATCAAACCCGCTCGGTTTCTTCGATGACATGGCGTTGGTATCCTTCCGTGTGTTCAGAGTTGCTCTTGCAGTGCGATTCGATATATGCGTTTTTTCCCAAACGGGGAGAACAGCCTTTTCGCACGCCATTACATATGGACTTATTGGATCAAGAAGGAACGCTTTCATCAACGAATCAAAAGCCTTGTCCGATGCTCCTTCCTCCAGGTACTTTTCCGCGATGTTTGTAAGCTGCTTTATTCGGACTCGAAGATCTTTTGCAGATAGAGCCTGATCGCTTGGGAATTCCTGCGCCCCTGACGCAAATGCGGGCCGAACTGTGGTTGCAAGCTGCGTATTTTTAGAGCGGCCAGCCTCCTGGAGGAACTGAACCCTGTCGATGATGGCCTTGATATAGTCGTTTCTCGGTTCAAGATTCTGGGCAACCAAGAGTTGCTCAAGAGCCATCTTATAATTGCTGGCGGCCATCAGCCTTTCGGCCGACTGAATCAGTTGGGTAATGCCACCATTGCTTGCTGGCCAAAACATCAATCCGTCAGACATCGAGAACCTCCCCCCATTTGTAGCAATCGCTCAGCGAAAGCCTTAGAATTCTCGTGTGCAGCGTCACGCTTTCCGAAGCATCTGCTGCACGTTGCATGACCAAGATAACAGAATTTCAGTTTGGAGTCAATGGTATTCGCAGAAAACCAGCGCGAAAAGTGTGCAGAACCTAAAAGTTCTCACAATCTATGTGTTTTTGAGGGAAATTGCTTTACTCCATCGAACCCTTGACCATTTTGCCAATTGTCCAGTCCAGGGTGGAGCCGTGGGGTGATTTCCGTTCCAGGCAGGGATTCATTCGGCATATTTTGCAGAATGTTGGTTTACAGGGATCGAGATGGATCAGTATCTGTGACCCCCCACCTAGGGACTGTGTGATTGTTCTCGTGATGTCCTTTTCGAACGCGTGAGCCTTTTCGACGTTCCAGTAGAATGGGATCGTTAGATGAAAGTCGACGTGATGCATCCGCCCCGAGCGAATGACCCTTAGATGATGCAAATCTATCCACTCAGGTGTCCGATATTTGTTCACAGCATCGCGAATGCGAGTGAGCGTCTCCGCATCCGATTCATCCATTAACCCCCCAATGGATATGCGAACAAGCTCGTAACCGGACCGGAGAATATTCGCTGCAACAATGATTGCAACAATCGGATCAAGAAGTTCGAACCCCGTCAGCTCTACCAGCCCGAGTCCGACAACCACCCCAAAACTTGTATAAGAATCTGTAAGAACATGCTTGCCATCTGCGATAAGTGTAATCGAATCGGTTGCCTTTCCCCGTTTGATCAGGAACCACCCAAGCGCAAGGTTGATGACCGCAGCCCCAAGAGTCAGAGAGATTCCTACATCCAGCGCTACCAGAACTTTGCCACTCGTGAGTCCGTGAACGGCTTCAAAGATGATTCCCAGCGCAGCGATTACAATCAACGTTCCTTCAATACCGGCAGAAACAAATTCGATTTTTCCATGTCCGTACGGGTGAGAATCGTCCGGTGGGCGTGAGCTGAGGATGACACTATAGAACGCCATCGCGGTTGCGGCGATATGTACTACAGATTCAAGGGCGTCCGAGAAAATTGCGGCCGAATTGGTAAGAAGGTACGCGGAAGTCTTTATCGCAAGCATGACAAACCCGACAAGCAGAGAAATCAACGCCGCTTGCTTTTGAAGCAAAGAGGGGGACTTTGGACTTGGGCTCATCGGAGTTTCAAAAATAAGGTAACGAAATGACCAGACGAAGTCCATACCACAGAGTTGATGTTGGCTCAAGCGAGGAAGGGTGGACTTGTGTAGTTCGTTTTCTTCTCCTATCTTGGATCAAGTTGTTTTCTCAAACATTAATATTCTAGAGGGGCAATGCTAACTGGAAAGGTTGCAATCATTACCGGGGCGTCGTCGGGAATTGGTGCCTCGCTCGCGGAACTGCTTGCGCGTGAAGGGGCCTCTGTTGTACTTGCCGCACGTCGCAGAGAACGCCTTGAATCGTTGGCAGATCGGATCCGCGGCAATGGCGGACAAGCTCTCATACACCGGTGCGATGTGACGGTTCGGAAAGAGGCTGAAGAGCTTGTTCATGCAGCAGTAGCGCAATATGGCCGCATCGATATTCTCGTCAACAACGCTGGACGGGGACACCTTGCCAGCGTTGAAGAAACAACCGATGAAATGATAGAACATATGTTTGCCGTGAACGCCTTTTCGCTCTGGTACACAACACGCCCCGCGCTACATTACATGAAAAAACAACACAGCGGACATATCATTAACATAGCCAGTATGGCTGGTAAACTTGGCTACCCCTATAATAGTGCGTACGTAGCGGCGAAACATGCATGTGTCGGGTTTACCCATGCACTGCGGATGGAACTGGTTGAGACTGGCATCCAAGCATCCGTTGTATGCCCGGCGGGAGTGCTGACCGATTGGGCGTCAGAGGCAGAAGGCGGATCGATGCTTCCACTGTTCTCTGAGTCCGGCCCGATTATCAAGAGAATCGCTGCAGAGCGGGGAATCAGCCTTCCACCTATTGAAGGTGTAATTCCTGCTGAACGTGTCGCGGCGAAGATCCTCGACTGCATCAACACTCCCGTTGCAGAAGTATATACGCAACAGGGTGCCCACGAGTTTGTTATTCTTGCTGCGCAGGACCGCGAGAAAGCCGAGCGACACCAATTGCCCATTGTGCTTGGCGAGCGTGTTGCCTATGATCGATTGAAGCAGAAGACGAAATGACAACCCTGCCTCGGAAAAAGTCCGCCGGCGAAATTGATACATCCCTTCTGAAAGAGCCTTTGCTGAGTGAGGAAGACTGGCGTGATTACGAGCGTGGATGGCTGCTCTTTAACGAGCGCCATTTCTGGGAGGCGCATGAATCGTGGGAAGCGGTGTGGAAACGGAGGCCGGAGGAGAGCCGCATTTTCTTCCAGGGGATCATCCAGCTTGCGGCCGCGTATCACCTCCTCCTGGCGAAGCGACGGTTCAGAGGAATGATAAGAAACCTGGACAAGGCAGAAGAGAAGCTGAGACTTTTCCCCGGGCAATTCCTTCAGGTTGATGTTTCCTCTCTCTTGCGTGCCATTCACCAGACGCGCACGGAAGCAAGCCGACTTGGACCATCACGACTGGAAGAGTTTTCAGAAGATCTCGTCCCCACGATCCTCCGTTCACCGCGATAGTTTCCTCGAGCCAACTCCCACTCATGTTCCTGAAGGTCAATTGAAACGATGATCAAGAGTTCCTATAACAAAAGCCATCCCGATGAGGAGATTGCTTCTGTGTTTGAGCCGAACGTTTTCGCTCGATCAACTCTTCGATTCCCCCTTCCACGCAGCCACGGTTTCCGCCACGTAGGATTCGTATGACCGCGGCTTATGGCCGACGATCCGCTCGGTCTCGGCGACGTCCTCCGGTGTTGCGATGAATCCATTCTTCTGGAAACTTGCATACATGGTCCGGAAGTCATCCACCATCCATTCGGGCAAGCCTTTTTTCGCCTGTTCGGACCACGCGTTCAGATCATCTCCACCATACTTAATTTCTTTCCCCGCGTACTTGCTGAGGAGTCTTGCCGTTCCTTCCCCGGTCCAAACCTCTGACCCTACGAGAGAAAACGTCTTACCCGTGTAACCATCATTGAGCAGCGCATTCGCAGCCGCCTCAGCAATATCCCGTACGTCCACTCGACTCAGCCCCTTGCTGCCGATCGGTTGTGGATACACCCCATACTCCATAACTGATTGCTTGAACCAGCTCTCGTTCTGAAAGAAATTATTGGGCCGGATCAGCGTGTACGGGATGCCTGATCCCTTGATTGCATTCTCAATGGGAATTTTTCCCGCGAAATGTGGTGCGTCGGGGATGGCCTCAAGCAGGTGGACCGACATGTAAACAATGCGCCTTACACCTGCGGCCTTGGCAGCGTTCACCGCGTTAAATCCCTCCGCCGTTTCGGTTTGGCTCAAGGGTGTAAGCAGGAATACCCGGTCAATCCCCTGGAAAGCCTTTGCCAATGAGGCCGGGTGATCAAGATCTGCAATCACCGCCTCCACCCCGTTGGAGAGGTGGGCGGCTTTCTCTGCCGATCGTGTCATAACGCGAACGGTTGCCTTGCGATCGAGGAGTGTTTTCACTAATTGACTTCC
>CAYPVN010000075.1:2433-8702 GCA_964414155.1 uncultured Chitinophagales bacterium | reverse complement strand
GCTCAGCCTGACTCTGTTTTGCTGTGTCTCGCAAACTGACCCACTACATGCGCAAGGTTGTGATTGCTTCTTGGAACCACGTTTTGTAGTTTGGTTACAGAAACCGATTTCCGTCTTACACATTAATCAATGGGCCCGCCCCGACCTCGCTTGTCACTGTCCCTTCCCGGCACAAGATCGTCCGACCCGGTTCAGCTTCTCAAACTCCTCTTCTATTTCATTCTCGCTTCCGGGAGCTTTCACTGCACGAAGAAGCCTGAACAACAGAAACCGGCCAACGCTGAATATGCCAACACTGACCTGCACGTGAAGTATGTCGGATCCAAACAGTGCATGAGTTGTCACCCGGATATCTACGAGACCTACATGAAGTCGGAAATGGGGCGATCGATGTCTGTGCCCGATACCGGGAATATCATCGAACAGTTTCCACAAAAAGGGGAGGTTTACGATTCAGTCGGGAATTTCTACTATGAGATGATCCGTCGTGGTGGAAAATTGTATCAGCGCGAATTCCGCCGCGACAAGAATAATAGAACCATCCACGAGCGCCTGGTGGAGGTCGACTACCTTATGGGGTCGGGGAACAACCTGCGCATGTACTTCCACGAGGAAAGCGGGATGCTCTATGAGTTGCCGCTGACATGGTACGTTCACAAGAAACGCTGGGATTTCAGTCCGGGATATCGTGAATTCGGCAACCTGCGATTCTACCGGTATGCGAAGGCGCGATGTATTGCATGCCATAATTCATTTCTTGAACCATCGCCCACTGCTAACGAACGCTACACCAAGCCATACCCCCTTGGCATCGGTTGCGAACGATGCCATGGACCCGGTGAACTCCATGTGCGACAGGCGCTCGGTGAACAACTTCCCAATCTCCCGCCAGAGACGAAGACCATAGTCAACCCGCGCAAGCTCCCGCCCCAGGAACAGCTTGATGTGTGCCAACAGTGCCATCTACAAGGAGAAGCGTGGGCGCTTCAGTCCGGCAAGGACTGGTTCGATTTCCGGCCGGGGATGAGATTGGAGAGCCACCGGTCTGTCTACTTTCGAGCGACAACGAAGAAGGAAGTATTTGAAGTAGCGGACAGCCCTCACAGACTTTCGTTAAGCAAGTGCTTCAAGGGAAGCAAGGGCACGGTAACTTGCATTACGTGCCACAATCCGCATCGATCCATCAAGACCTTTACGCTTGACCACTACAATTCGAAGTGCATGGATTGCCACGCGCCTGAATCGTTGCCGACGAAGAACGTCTCACATCTTCATGCGCAAACCGATAATTGCATTTCTTGTCACATGAACCGAACCGGAACGGATAACACACTCCACGGCGTCTCCAACACAGACCATTGGATACGGGTCGATGCGAACAAAACTGTCATCGATTGGAGATCGTTGCGACAACCGGCATCGCAGCAACCCACCGTCATGCTTTCACCGGATGTCGATGCGCGGGACGATGGCTGGCAGATCAGACGAGGCATCGCCTATCTTGACTATCACTTCAATCATGATCAGCGACGAGCCTATCTTGATTCGGCGCTGGCATATTTGACGGACGGATTGAGTCGCGTTCAGAACGATGCGAGAGGACACTTCAGCCTTGGAGAGGTACGGCACGAAATGGGTCAGCGCGATCTCGCGCTTCTATCGTACCGAAAAGCGGTGCAGCTCCAACCTGGCTACTCGGAGGCACACTTCAAAATCGGAAAGGTGCAGGCCGAAAATAATAATCTTGCGGAAGCCATTCATTCGCACCGGCAAGCCGCCTCTCTGAAGCCTGATGACCCCGCGTACCTGGAAAGTTTGGGGATGGCGCTGGTTGATTCCGGCAACATTGAAGAGGGGACAAGAATCCTTGAGCGTGTGCTTGCACTGGATAAGGGGAATCCCTACACGTATTCCTATCTCGGCAGTGTTTACGCAATGCAGCTTGGGCAGCCGGAAAATGCAGTGCGATTCTTTAAGGAACTAATCACGCTCGAGCCGGATTTTCCATCGGGATACGTCAATCTCGGCAACACGTATGCATTGCTGGGCAGATACAACCAGGCCAAGAGGTACTATGAAATGGAAATTGATGTCAGACCGCGTTCCGCAGACGCGTATTTCAATCTTGGGAAGGTGTATTCTTTAGAGGGAAAAAAGAACGAAGCGCGTAAGGCGTTTGAAAAGGTTCTCGAAATCGACCCCTCGATGACCATGGTGAATGCATACCTGAGTCAACTGCGGAAGTGATTGATTTCAGTAGCCCATCGCGGTTCCTCCTTCGCGGGGATCCGGGACACCATAGAAGAGTTGGCGCAACCCATCGATGAAAATCGCGTTCACCCTTCCAACTGCCGTTGTCTCTCCAAGCTCATACCCCATCCCGCGAAGCTGCTCGGCAACGTCCAAGGAAAGCGCTCCCTGTTCATACAGGAGGCTGTCCGGAAGCCATTGGTGATGTATCCGGGGTGCATCGACTGCCGCTTGAACATCCAAATCGAAATCGATCACATTGACGATGACCTGCGCAACCGATGTCGTAATCCTGCTGCCACCCCTTGATCCAAGCAGAAGAACGGGTTGGCGATCCTTCAGTATGATCGTCGGCGTCATGGAGCTCAACATACGCTTGCCGGGGGCGATTGCATTTGCGTCGTTGCCGGTGAGACCGTATAAATTCGGCACACCGGCATTCACAGAAAAATCGTCCATCTCATCATTCAGGAAAAACCCCGCACCTTCAACCAGAGTCTTGCACCCGTAGAGATCATTAAGCGTAACCGTAGTGCTCACCACGTTACCGAACCGGTCAGCGACGCAGTAGTGTGTGGTGTGCTGACCGTTCAGTCCGCCCGGTATGCCAGCGCTGACTGTGTTGCTCGCTACTGCCTTTGTGGAGTCGATGGAACTGCTCCGTATCCACCCGTACGATTTTGAAATCAAATCACTCGTCGGAACCTTTACAAAGTTCGGATCGCCCATGAACTCCGCCCTGTCCGCATACGCACGCTGGGCTGCAGCCGCAAGAAGATGGACGGCGGCAGGGGAGTTCCATCCCTTGCCGCGCAGGTCAAACCGCTCCAGTATGTTGAGCATCTCGATGAGAACAATACCGCCGGCGGAGGGCAGAGATGAGGAGAGAATGTCATACCCACGGTACGATCCCGCTACAGGTTCTCGCTCGACAGCATTGTATTTCAAGAGATCAGCATGAGTAATAATCCCGCCGCCGAGCTTCATCTCCGCAACGATCAAATCTGCAATGGTACCTTCATAGAACCCTGCCTTGCCTCGATCGCGAATCGCCTTGAGTGTTGCTCCCAAGTCAGGTTGCAGGAGAGTGTCTCCTTCGGTCAGCAGGGTTCCATTGCGAACAAACGCCTTCCTCGCTGAAAGCGACTGGCTGGAATCCAGCCGAGCTCCGCGCAGGGATCTCGCAAGTCGACCACTCACGACGAAGCCTTGTTCCGCGAGATCTATCGCTCTCCGCATCACCTCAGCACGGGTTTTCGTTCCATAGACATCGAGCGCATGGAGAAGACCTGCAACTGCCCCGGGAACGCCCGATGCCAATGGCCCCAACAGGCTTTTTCCCGGAACAGGAATGCCGCTTCCATCAAGGAACATATCGCGCGTTGCGGCTTCCGGCGCTGTTTCTCGGAAATCGACCATGGTCGCAGCACCACCGGTTAACCGGATGAGCATGAACCCCCCGCCTCCAAGATTGCCCGCCTCGGGGTAGGTAACAGCAAGAGCGAAACCAACAGCTACGGCAGCATCAATTGCAGTGCCGCCGTTTTTCAGAACCTCCACACCGGCTGCAGTGGCCAGAGACTCGGCAGAGACCACCATGCCATGGCTTGCCCTCAGTGGCTTCCGATCGGTCGAACTTGCATTCGTGGGGTAGAGGAGCGAGAGTAAACATACTAATAGAAAGAGACCGAGCGGAAACGATTTATGCGTGAAACCGCGAAGAGGGAGGAATTGCATCTCAAACCTGTACTACGATTTCGTTCAAATCAAAATCCAAGGAAGGCATTGGCCGACAAGCCAAGGATTGATAAGCGCCACTTGAACTCAACAGCGCATCCTAGAACGGCAAGTCGTCTTCTTTTACCGTTGGCGCGCTCTGTTCTTCTGTCACGCGGGGTCCCGTCGAGGCTTCCGAAGAGCCCTTCCCGTCAAGCATGATCATTGTTTCGGCAACAATCTCCGTAAAGTACTTCTTGGACCCGGTATTCTTATCGTCGTAGTTGCGGGTTTGGATGCGCCCTTCGATGTACACCTTTTTTCCTTTCTTCAGCCACTCCCCGCAAATTTCGGCAAGCTTCTTCCACGCAACGATATTGTGCCACTCCGTCCGTTCCTGCATGTTGCCATCCTGATCTTTCCACGAATCGGTCGTCGCGAGAGAGAACGTGGCAACGGCGACTCCACTCGTCGTGTACCTCAGCTCAGGATCCTTGCCAAGATTTCCGATGAGCATGACCTTATTAAGACTTCTCGACATAACGAATCTCCTCTTGTTATTGTTGCTCCATACTCTTGAATTTTTTCCTATTTGTCAAGTTTTTTCTGTCCCTCAACCGAACAAGGATCGGGCAAGATTGTGAGGCCCGAGTCCGTCATAATATACAGCAAACCCCTGCTGATCGTGATCGAGCGAACATCGTCCGGCCTTTCAGTGATTGCCCCAATGGGAATGCTGCGGACGGATCGTTCCTCATAGTCAAAACAATAAAGCCCATTCTCATCGAGAACAACAATGCCATCGCTATCTGCATAGAAGCTGGCCGGTTTGGTCAAGGCCTCCAGATCATGGATGTAGTTGCCGAAGCTATCGAACACAACGATCCTGTTGCCATCGAGGACATACACAAAATCCTTCGGTCCCAGGTGAAGCCGCGTTGGACGGTGCAGCCTTCCCTTGCCAGCATCGAATCCTCCAAACGAGCGCTCCACCTTGTTAAACCTATTCACCTTGATGATGCGGGAATTTTCGCTGTCACAAATGTACAGATCGCCCAGACGGGAAAGGGCGACGTCGGTAGGATATCCGAAACGCTCATCGGGGTTTGAGCTTTCCCTCGTCGAAAACGAAGAGATGAAATTCAGCTTGCGATCGAAGCGCTGAATGCGATGATTCCCATAGTCCGCAACAAATATATCGATCCCATTGCGAGCCCAGAGGCCCGCCGGCCGGTCGAACTGATCGTTTTCCCATCCTGAACCTCCAATCTCGCGCAGCAAGACACGCTCCTTGCTATAAAGCCTTACAACATTGTGGTCGGTATCGAGAACCACAATGTTCCCATATGCGTCAACATCAAACTGATTCCCATTCATACCAAAGGGTTCGGTTGCAGTCTGCGCAATGGATATGGCGCTCCCAATGAAGAAAAGAGATAGTGAACGGATAGAGAAAAACATTACGATGAACTCTTTAAGTGAAGTGCAAGGCAGGAGAACCATTTTGAGTGGCAAGAGCGTTATCCCGAGGCCAATATTCGGTTCTTGTGTCAGGGTTTACTTCACGAGCAACATCTTCCTGGACTCTGTAAAGTTTCCAGCAATAAGCCGGTAGATGTACGTCCCGCTCGGAAGCGATGATCCATCAAACGTTGCAGTATAACTGCCTGGCGAAAGGGATCCGTCCAACAACGTAGCGATCTCCAGCCCAAGCAGATTGAACACCTTGAGGGTAACTCTCCCGCCCTTTCCGACTGCATAGTGTATCTGAGTGACGGGATTGAAGGGATTTGGATAGTTCTGAGACAATGTGAACAATCTGGGAACACTTGCTTCCTCGCCCACATCCACAGTGCTAACCTTCATAAATTTCAGGTATGAGCGTGAAATTGTCGCGTTATCGCTATTCGCAGCATGGGCTCCCGGTTGTGTATCTTCCTGCCAGACAATGTTGAGTTCGCCGGGCGCGTTCCACTTCGACACACTCGGATAGCGCTCATCAAGATTGGGCGTATTGGTAAGATTCTCCGGAAGAGACCAAGTCGCACCTCCGTTTGCCGACTTCACCCACCAAATGTCGCTGTAATTGTAAAAAGGGAGGCTATCGGAAACCTCGAATTGGAAAACCTGGTAGGCGACAACAATCGTAGAGCCGGATACACCAATCGACGGCCACCCTATCCCGTATTGATGAAACCGCTGTTGGGGAAGGGGCTCAGCAATGTATAATGAGGGATTCCACGGCGCCGCCCACACATATCCCGTCGGTTGACTATAGAAGAGAATCCTCGGATTGGGCGCTA
>CAYPVN010000075.1:0-2333 GCA_964414155.1 uncultured Chitinophagales bacterium | reverse complement strand
GCCGCAACAGGGTATCGGCCCCCACTTTGGTTTCTGCCGGCATATGTTGACCAGTTGGTCCATGTTGAAAAATTTTGAAATACGCTGAGGAAGTCTGGTCCTGCATCATTGGGTATTTGAGGCGATGCGGCCATGACCACGCTTCCGTTTGCTGTTGCCGCAACGTAGGGCCAGATTGGCTCCTGACCAAATATGCCCCGCGGCGGTGTGGGTGGAAACTCAACAAACGCACCCGATCCGGGAGAGGCGTCAATGTACACATAGGAGAGGTTATTCGTACCAAGTCCGCTTGGATCGCTGTGGTTGGCAATGATGGGAGCTCCGGCAATCCCGGAAGACAAACCAATATCCATGGAAGGGAAACCGGAACGGCGGCTGTTGGGGATCCGGATCTGGTTGAAATTATTCCATGAGCCTCCGCCATTTGTGCTCAGGGCATACGCAGTTGTGCGGGTTGGGCCGTCAGAGTTCGCAGAATCATCGCTGACCATATATATCACATGGATGTAGCCATCGGAGGGATTGACTCGAACATAATGTACAGAGCCGCCGTTCGATTGATAGTCATAGTACCCGGACAAGGTTGTATACACACCAACTGCAGACTGAACTTTTTCATGTCGGCCGGCAACGGCTGTGGCTTTGCGTTCCCCTGAATATCCAATGGAGACGCCGGAAGCGAACAAAAACCCCGCGAAAATGATTGCACGTAGATAAAACAGCATCTTCCCCGACATTTGTTGTTACTATCCTAACCAACCTCAACACTAAAGTCAAACGGCGGACAGTTTCTTCAACCGTACCGCCGTTTTGCGCCTAATTATTATGGAGCTCGGGCCTCACGAAGGGTGCCCAACAAAACAGACCCTCGACAGCTTCGAACTCTGAAACTGTCGAGGTGTTGTTGCTTGAATGAATCGCCGTTACTTAGAATCCAAGCATCAGCGAGAAAATATGGTTGTTGTCAAAGAGGTCGACCGAACGGTACGCATAATCGAACGAAACGTCCAAAGAGCCAACGGCCGTATGAAGACCCACACCAAAAGCCGGGCCATAAATGTACTCAGGTTCGGACTCCGCGGCAGAGATGTTGAGTCCGCCCCTCACAAAGATGAGATCCTGATATGCATACTCCGCTCCAACCTTGTATTCATCGTCCGAGAAATTATTGTTCTGGAACGACCCGCTCAACAGGATCGAGTTGTCGCCCTCAAAGCTGCGCTTGTAGCCGACACCGAACTCCAATGTCGATGGAAGCTCGAATGGCGCCGCATCAATCTTGAAAAGGGTCGGCCCGCGGTTGAGATTACTCACCGTAGCCGTCCGATTAAGTCCGGGTCCATCGAATTTCATTTGGGGCCCGACATTCTTGACCACAATGCCAAGGCTCAGCCCATTCACGCTTGCCAGGTTATCGTAGACCACACCGACGTTGAACGCAACACCCGTTGCGGTCACCTCAGCTATGCGCTCGGAGATAAGGTTGGTAGTAACACCGACCGCGACTCTGTCGCTGAGCTCACGGGAATAGGACAAGCCCACGGTAAAGTATTGCGGGGTGAAGGTCTCGCCGGTGCCGTCGGTACTGAGCGTGGTTGTTTCGAGAATGTCTCCGATCGAGAGCGACTTGATGCTGAGTGAAATCACTCCCAAGCCCTCGAAGCTTGCAGAGGCTGCCCCGTAATCCACGCCAATGTCGGCAATATACGACATGTGCGAGAAGTAGACCGAAGCCGAATTGCGCATTCGTGCTGCGCCGGCGGGGTTGAAGAACAGCGCTTCAATTCCCCTCGCTGTGGAAATGGTCGACCCGCCCATAGCGATGTCACGCGTTCCAACCGGAATGAGTAACTCTGATGCACCTCCAGTGCCTGTGCGGTTGCCGGCTCCTGCAAAGGCGCCGGTGACCACAGTTGCCAGGAGCAGCACCGTCAACAAGGGATACGTAATACGTTTCATTTTTTGCTCCTCATGTTTAGAATCGAACTTGTTTAGGTTGTGATCTCCACTTAGAATCTATCGAGTACCTGCTGCTCCTGGATGATGGCGAGCTTGAGGATCTTCGTCGTCCCGAGATCGGGCATATCAATATGCGCAATGTAGATACCGCTGCCCACCGGCAAACCGGCTTCGTTTGAAAGATCCCAACGCTCAAACTGCGTACCGCCGGGTGTTGATGGCGAATTGTGATCGATCGTTCTTACCAGGATACCTGCAAGACTGAAAATGCGAATCTTTGCATTATCGGGCAGGTGCGAGAATGTCACGAACCGCTGATACTTGTTGATCTCCTCGGTATTGACACCATAGTACGGGTTCGGGAACACGTTGAT
>CAYPVN010000074.1:0-8820 GCA_964414155.1 uncultured Chitinophagales bacterium | reverse complement strand
CCACGCAAATGTATCAGCAGACCACCCAAGCCGGAGCCCCTCCCGGCGGTGGCCCTCAAGGTGGGCCGCAGGGAGGACCTGCTGGCGGGCAGAAGACCGACGAGAAGAAGGTCGAAGACGCCCAATATGAGGTCGTTGACGACAAGGATAAGAAGTAAGGTCTGGGCATGTGGCGGAATTGGCAAACGCGCCAGACTTCCTCAGGTCATTGCCGATGGGCTGAGGAATCTGGTGATTCGCAAGGATCATGAGGGTTCAACTCCCTCCATGCCTACACGACTGGAAAGAAGGCGAGGTGATCCCTCGCTTTTTGTGTAGCTATCTCCAGCCGCTCAGGAGAAAATCATGCCTAAACAATCAAATGCTATCAAGGCAAAGCAGAGAGTTCTCAACTTCGCGGGACGAATCGAGGGCATTGCGAGCGATTCGTTGAGCCAAGAAATCAAGGTGCTTGAGAACTCAACCAGACAGTTACCAAAACCAGACTGAGCGGTGAGACATTGGGCGACCCCCATAAATGAATACGATGACGACAGGAAGTTTCTCACTGCAACCGTTATTTGATTATGTGAAAACGGTTCCAAGATTGCCGACAAGAGACAAACTTGAATGGAGCCCCTACGGTCGATATCAACAAGCAGGGTTTGCTTTAATTAAGGGTGTTCCGAATCTTCCGGGATGGTACTTGTGGGCAAGACCCGGAACAATGAAGCAGGAAATCTATGTAGGAAAGTCAGAAGAAGGTCTCTACAACCGATTCATCGACCGCTTCAATCAAGAGTACACCATTTTCTGGGACGCTGTTTGGGGTGAACACCCATTCATCGAGGACGCCTACAATATATTCTCCCAACCAAACTATCGAAAGCAAATCGAAAACTACCGCTGCAAGTGTGTCAGCACCCACATCCTCTGGGTTGCTAAAGACCGCCTTGAACTGTACGAAGGGGAGCAGGTAGAACGGGAGCTCTTTCAAATGCTCGATCCGATATGTAACATGAAACGGCCAAATCCTGACGGGAGCTTTCGGCAAACTGCAATAGAGGCTGCGACTTTTTTTTGTCAGCTGTTGAGCAAGCACGCTAAGTGAGCATAACATGATCGATAAGGATAATGCCCCGATGAATGCCGTTTCGCCGAACGATGCACAGCAAGCATTCCTTACAAGGATGATGCAAGCAACCAGAGAGTATGCGAGATCAAAGAACTACAATGACATGTCCTTTCAGGGACAAGAAGACCAATCATATTTCGGGGCATATTCAACCAAGATTATTCGCCGTGGTGCGGGCGACTTTATTTTTGGCTTTGACAGGAGAAAGCGCAAGCTGCGTATGGCAATACCCATCGATATCCCTGAGCCTTACAGACTTGCCCGGTCCTGGACTGGGGATCCCACCAGAAATAGAGCCGTCATTGAAGTAGGAGAGGATCCTGAGGAAGAAATGCAACTCTATCTGATTGAGATGGGCAGACGGAGTATTGATTTCTACTACAATAAGCAGAAAGTACGTCGACCAGTCAAACAACAAACAACACGGCCGAGAAGGAGAAACAGCAATGAGTATCGAAGCAATTAACAGAGCCATAAAGGAAAACAGTGGAGAACTTAAGGGAGCCGGGCGAAAGCCAAGAGGTACTATGGCTTTTGTCTATGATGTTTCAGATGAAAGTGAAACCAAGGAGCAAGATACTCTGATTTTGGAAAGACTCGATGCTCTCAAAGTTCAATCGGGATTGTCTATTTCAGATCTTATTAAGAATCTTGTGGAGGAAGGGTTAAAACAATTCTTTCAAGAGAAGGGGCGATAACATGAACAACCCCAACCTACATGACCTCATTGTCGCCGTCTATGCTGACACACTAGAACCTGCTTTAGCAGAGGATTTAGCAAGAGACCTGGAAGACGCTATCAACCCACATTCTCAGGCTCTGGAGGTTACAACAAAACAATATCAGGGCACTCGCTACTTCTCCGTCGTTCACACTGCACGGAAACGACCGGTTATCTTTGCTGGTGCCGTCGAGCAAGATTCGAAAAAGCGACGAGTACCTGTCGTGAGATTCGTGGACCATAATCCAATTCTTTCTCAGATTCCTGACGACTACAAGTTCGAGTACAGAAAAGGGAAGTGGACAAACGTGGAGCTGGCGAAGACTACCATCAACTTTTTCCCCAGCCTTTTTCAAACGGAAATCACCGAGTACCTGCGGCAATACAGTCTCTAGCGGTGAGTATATGAACTTCAACAAATTCACAATCAAATCACAGGAAGCTGTGCAGAACGCACCGGAGATCGCGTCGAGCCAGGGCAATCGGGTTATCGAGCCGGAACGCTTGCTTGCGTCACTTGCATTCACGCCATAATGCAGCTCGGCTCCCGACTTAATTCACCAAGTGAATTCACACAGAAGTGGAACAGTAGTTCGACACACGAACTCATGTGGGAGACCCTCTAGGCTGTGATTTAGAAGTTAGTCCAAGTCACACTTCAAATTTCTCTATTGATTTCAGCCTCTCTTTTTGGTAGGTTTTCAACCGTCAGGCAACCAATTTCTATCCATTCCAGCAGGTTTAAATAATGATTTCTCTTGTGGTGCACGGCGGGGCCTGGGATATCCCGGACGAGCTGGTTGATGCACATCGAGAGGGGGTACGGCAGTCGCTCAAGGAAGCGTGGGATATTCTCAAGGATGGTGGCTCTGCTATTGACGCGGTTGAAGCAGCGATCAGATACATGGAGGATGACGAGACTTTTGACGCGGGGCGAGGCTCGTTCATGAATCAGTCCGGCGAGGTTGAGCTGGATGCCAGCATAATGAACGGAGAGAACTTACGTGCGGGGGCAGTGGCGGCGGTACAGAACGTGAAGAACCCGATCAGCCTTGCACGCACTATCATGGAACAGAGTGATCACGTGTTGCTGGTTGGAACTGGAGCGGCTCGGTTCGCCCGTGAACACAAAGTAAGAATGTGCAAACCGGATGATCTCATTACCACCAGAGAACTCGATCGATGGCGTGACGCTATGCGACATGCGCAGTATTCGGCAAGAGACTCGTTCACGCACAAGCAGGTTGCCGCCGATACGGTCGTCGCCGTTGCGCTCGACGAAGAAGGCAACATTGCAGCGGGCACGTCAACCGGCGGGACTCCCAATAAATACCCTGGCCGCGTCGGCGACTCGCCTCTTATTGGCGGCGGTACATACGCGGATAACTCGATCGGTGGCGCGTCGACCAGTGGATGGGGTGAATCGCTGGCTCGAGTGGTGATGGCCAAGACAGTTATTGATATCATGGAACGGAACGGAGGAGATCCTGAGAGTGCGGTCCATGAAGGGATAAGAATTCTCGAACGGAAAGTGGATGGTCTCGGCGGAATTATCACGCTCAACACGAAAGGCGGAGTCGGTATTGCATACAACACACCAAGAATGGCTCGTGGTTTTATGAATTCGAAGTTGAAGACGCCCGTTGTCACCGTTTAAGCAGTGTAAGGAATTGAATCTCACGGTCTGACTCTGCAAGAGGGGTCAGACTTTTTTATTTCCTAATGAATAAGACTTCCCTAATCGGACATGTCATCGAGTTGCACGATGCAATTCGAGCCTCAACGCATCCTGCAGATTCTATCGTAAAGGACTTCTTCAAAAAGCGGCATTACCTTGGGTCAAAAGATCGGCGGTTCATAAGCGAAACGATTTACTCTCTTCTCCGGAATTTCAAGTTGCTCGACTTGTACGTTGAGGGAGCCCTAAAGAGACGGGGAGCGACGAGGAACAGCCAACTCCCTCCTTCAATAACACTGTATGCAGCACTGGCGGTGAAGTTGAACTCCAAACCTGCATCTGCTGTCCTTTCCGAGATTTCCGGTCTGTGGCGTGTTTACATGCCCGATGACGACTGCGCTACATTCCTTTCTGCACTTGAACTGGTTGATGTTTCAGGCACACTTCTCGAAAGTGCAATCGACCGTATCTCGGTCATGTATTCGTTTCCTGAATCAATTGTGGGCGAGTGGGTGGATCGTTTCGGGACAGAAGGGACTGAGATGTTGTGCGCTTCTCTTAATACACCAGCGCCAACAACGATCAGAGTAAATACGCTCAAAGTAACTGTTGACGAATGTAAACTGGCACTGGAGCGGGAAGGAATATCCAGCAGGCCAACGTTGTTGTCACCCGTTGGTCTCGTTCTTGGAAAGCGAATCAATGTGCGGGCGGTGCATGCCTTCAAAGACGGATTCTTTGAAATGCAGGATGAAGGGAGTCAGTTGCTTTCCCTTCTCGTGGATCCGGCACCGGGTACAGTCGTGATGGACGCATGCGCCGGCGGCGGAGGGAAAAGCTTGCATCTGGCTGCGCTCATGCAGAACCGAGGAACCCTCATCTCCGTTGACGTCGAGGAAAGAAGGCTCGCCAATCTGCAGCAGCGTGTGGAACGTGCAGGTGTGTCAATAGCTCAGATCCATTTAGCAGGACGGAAAGATACAGATCTTGACACTTGGAAAGGGAAGGTCGATGGTGTGCTTATCGATGCTCCATGCACGGGAGTCGGGACGTTTAGGCGAAATCCAGGCGCGAAGGTTTCATTCGCGGGGGACGATGTCGGAAAAATGGCTCAGATTCAGAAGACGGTGCTTGAGACCTATTCTCAGTTTGTAAAACCTGGCGGCCGGCTGGTGTACGCAACTTGCTCCCTCCTCAGACAAGAAAATGAAGGGGCCGTGGAGTGGTTCCTCTCGCGTCATCCGGAATTTGTCCTTCAATCTGCTGCCGTCATTTTGGAAAATCAGGGAATCAAGGTCCGGCGGTCGGACAATTTTCTGGTGCTCCTTCCTCATGAAACAACGACTGATGGATTCTTCGCGGCGCTCTTCAGGAAAGAGCGGTAATCTCGTTGATTCTTAGACACCATTTTTCTAACTTGAGTCCACGTCATTTGATCGGAGAATCAATGTATGAAGTTCACGCTATTTTGTAGTCTAATTTCCATTATCCTTCTCAATGGGTGCAGCAAGCCGACGGCAGAAGAGCTGTTCACTGCTGCCCAGAACGCGTATCAGGAAGTCCAGAAAGCTCGGTCGCAAGGGAAGAGCTATCGAGATTCCCTTGGTGTTGTGGCGATCGATCTGTATCGGAAGGTAGTCAAGGAATACCCGACCGGCGAGTTGGGTGAGCGGGCAATGTTCATGGAGGCAACGATACGACACAACGATATGCAGGATTTCGCAAAAGCCATCGATTCCTACAAACAATATATTGAAGCCTATCCGGATGGATCACAGGTTCCGATTGCGATGTTCCTTATAGGATATTTGTACAATAATGAGCTGCACAATATTGACAGTGCAGGTGCGGCGTATCGTCGGTTCCTTGCAAAGTTCCCAAACAATGAAATGGCCATGTCGGCAGAATTCGAGCTGAACAATCTCGGCAAGTCGCCCGACGATTTTCTTCCGAAACCGACGGTTGCAGAAACTCCGGCAAAGAAAAAGCCGGCTGGTAAATCCAAGAAGCAATAATGCAAGAAGAGTATCGTCGTTATCTCCAGCCACACGTTGTCTCAAAGCTTGCAAACATGGAGCTTCGGGCACGACTTGTTGTGGAGGGATTCATTACCGGGTTGCACAAGAGCCCCTATCACGGATTCAGTGTGGAGTTTGCAGAGCACCGGCAATACATGCCGGGTGACGAGATCAAGCATATTGATTGGAAGATATACGGCAAGACGGACCGCTACTACATCAAGCAATACGAAGAGGAGACAAATCTCAAATCGTATATCATACTCGATGCAAGTCGTTCGATGGGCTATGCATCGGAAGGAAACATCAAGAAACTTGAGTACGCGGCTTATCTTGTAGCATCGCTTGCATACATGATGATCAAACAGCAGGATGCTGTTGGCCTTGCTGTGTTTGATGAATCGATCACTTCCTACCTGCCACCTCATGCTACCAAAGGCTACCTGCGACAGATATTGGTTGAATTGGAAAAGCTCAAAGCCAGCAACAAAACCGGGGCGGGAAAGTCGCTCCATCAGGTTGCAGACCGCATACGGCGGCGCGGGCTCGTAATTATTGTAAGTGATTTGCTCGACAAACCGGATGAGGTGATTGCCGCACTCAAGCACTTCCGTCATAAGAAGAATGAGGTCATCGTCATGCACGTTCTGGATCCTCTGGAACGGAGCTTTGCGTTTGGGGATGATGCCCTCTTCAAGGATATTGAGACGTCCGAACAAATCATGACGCAGCCGTGGCAAATTCAGAAAGCATATCAACGGGAGATGGCTGGGTTCCTCGAGCGGTATAAGAAAGAATGCCGCGAGAACTACGTGGACTATGTTCTGCTCGACACCAAAACGCCCTTCGACGTGGCGTTGGTTGAGTATCTCAGTAAGCGTGAGAAGATTTATTGATCTCCAATCCATTTCAGATGATTGAAACCCATCGGAGAATCCGGTGGGTTTTTTGATTGTTGCGAATCGAACGCGTTTATGGTATGTTCCTTGGTTAGAGTTCTCCATTTTTCAGTGACGTATGCCTAGGAAGAAACTTCCTACATCAACACTCAATTCAACCGCCAACCACGAGGCGATCGTGATCAGGGGTGCCCGTGTGCACAACCTGAAGAACATCGACGTTGATATTCCTCGTGATAAGCTCGTTGTTATTACCGGACTGTCGGGCTCGGGCAAATCGAGCCTCGCTTTCGATACCATCTATGCCGAAGGGCAACGGCGCTATGTGGAGAGCCTCTCCGCTTACGCCCGGCAGTTCCTCGATGTTATGGAGCGTCCGGACGTCGACTACATCGAAGGGCTCAGTCCCGCTATCTCCATTGAACAAAAAACCGTCGGCCACAACCCGCGCTCCACTGTGGGCACGGTGACGGAAATCTATGATTACCTTCGCCTCCTCTTTGCCCGTGTTGGGACACAGTACTGCTACAACTGCGACCGCAAGGTGGAAAAGCAGACCACCGACCAGATTATCGACAGCATTATGAAGCTGCCGGAAGGGACGAAGGCCCAGATACTCGCCCCCGTTGTGAAAGGACGGAAGGGACATTACCGTGAGCTATTTGAGGAAATCTTAAAGGATGGTTTCCTGCGCGTCCGCGTCGATGGGGTGGTTCGTGCAATCGAGCGTGGGATGCAAATCGACAGGTATAAAATTCACAACATCGAAATTGTCATCGACCGCGTCGTGGTCAAGAAGGATGCGCGAGGGAGGATTGCAGATTCAGTTGAGATTGCGCTGAAGTTCGGCGCCGGGGTTATTCTTGTAGAAGTGGACAGGAGCGAGGCAGATATTCCAGGTGCGGCAAAGCCCCGGCGCAGTCGTTCACGGAAATCAAGCAAAGACCCGGCGACAGAGGTTTCAGGAGGCGGGCAGTCTCAGGATATTCTCTTTAGCAGTCACCTTTCCTGTCCGGCATGCAATATCAGCTATGATGAGCCGGCGCCAAATTCGTTTTCGTTTAATTCTCCATTTGGGTCATGTTCCACCTGTGACGGACTTGGAGAGATCAAGGAATTCGACATCGACCTGATTATTCCTGATGAATCGCTGTCGATCAATCAGGAAGGTCTCGCCCCGCTCGGGAAACCGCGACACACCTGGGTCTTCAATCAATTGCGCGCAGTAGGGAAGAGATACGGGTTTGATTTTGATACTCCGATGAAGAAGATGTCGAAACAGGCGAGGGAGGTTCTTCTCGGTGGCGGCGGCGGGGAGAAATTTGAGATCGAATACAAGTTCGCCAGCGGCAGAACGGTTGTGTATAAGCACCGCTTCGGCGGACTCCTGGACATCCTCAAACATTATTACGACGATACCAACTCGAACAACATCCGCGAGTGGGTTGAAGCGTACATGAACACCAAATCCTGTCCGACCTGCGAAGGCGGGCGGCTGAAGAGAGAAAGTCTCGCCATACGTCTCCAGGATACAGTAACCGGCAGGATGTTCAATATCCATGACGTTGTATCGCTCTCCATTTCTGATGGGGAGATGTTTTTCCGGAGATTGAAGCTCACAGACCGGCAGATGATAATTGCGTCGCAGATTTTGAAAGAGATAACCCAACGACTGGAGTTTCTGTTGAATGTCGGGTTGAATTACATTACGCTCGACAGACCAGCGCGGACGCTTTCGGGTGGCGAAGGACAGCGCATTCGACTCGCTACTCAGATAGGATCGCAGCTTGTAGGTGTTCTCTACATTCTTGACGAGCCCAGCATTGGCCTTCATCAACGCGACAACATCAAGCTGATCGATTCGCTCAAGAAGTTGAGAGATCTCGGCAATACAGTGCTGGTGGTTGAGCATGACAAGGAAATGATTGAGAACGCAGACTTCGTTCTCGATCTCGGCCCCGGGGCGGGGGAGCACGGAGGGCATGTGGTGACGTACGGTTCTCCACGGAACCTGGCTCTGACGAATCCACTGATCAAGTCAAACGGGAACGGATTCGACGCCATCTCCTACACAGCTCATTATCTGCAGGGACGACGAACCATTGAAGTTCCTCGACGGAGAAGGGAAGGAAATGGAAAAAGAATTGACCTTGAAGGTGCGTCGGGGAATAACCTCAAGAACGTAACGCTGGAAATTCCACTGGGAAAACTTATTGCCGTTACCGGGGTAAGTGGTTCCGGCAAGTCATCACTCATCACCGAGACCCTGTATCGAATCCTCTCCCGCAAACTCTACAAATCAAAGCTGGTGCCGTTGCGGTATAAGAAAATCTCAGGCATTGATCATATCGACAAGGTGATCGAAATCGATCAGTCGCCGATAGGCAGAA
>CAYPVN010000073.1:5676-8837 GCA_964414155.1 uncultured Chitinophagales bacterium | reverse complement strand
CTCGCTGGCATATTATCCGACAGAGGAGCCTGGGCGTACACCGACAAACTTATTGCTACCAGCAAGAATGCTGAAGCAAATAGTATTTTGTAGTGACTCTTCATAAAACCTCCATGAATTGGAAATAAGAAATAGTGAATTATGTGGTCAGAGGAATTCCGATAATTATAGAAATTGCATATCCATAGCATTTCTTTCGCAGGAACACAATTATTGAAATGCTACTCACAATATCGTCCATTGCTTACTTCGTCAGAGTCATCCGTTTTACGTGAACCACCTCGCCCGCGATGAGACGGTAGAAGTAGACGCCGCTCGAAAGGTTCTTCGCATTAAACTCGATGCGATGTGAACCAGCGCTGCGTTCCTCATTCAGCACCACCGCAATAGTCTGGCCAAGCACATTCAGCACTTGCAACTTTACGTGGGCTGCCGAAGGCAGATCGAAGGAGATTTGTGTTGCCGGGTTGAATGGGTTCGGGAAGTTCTGATACAATGTGATCACTTCCGGAATCATGCCGCCACGATTCTCCACAGAGGTTATCAAGTCGTTTGAATACACAGACAACCCATCGGTTTTCTCCGCAACATATACGTAATTGCCATTGACCGCGACGCCTCTTGATTGAGGAACGCCATCGTAATAACCATCTTCAACCGGAGCCGAAGGATTAGAAATATTTATTGCTCTTACACCCGTACCTTCCGATGCTACATAACAGTAATTCCCTGCAACTGCTGCAACATATCCATATCCGCCGGTTTTGATCTTCGATACTAGAGTCGGCGTCATGAGATCGGTAATGTTGAATATCTTCAGACTGTCTCCATCGGGGGTGTAGGCATAGTTGCCCGCAATAGTGAACCCCTCGTTGCCGATTCTGAACGACGGTGTGTTCCCTTTTGCGACGGGACTTGCCGGATTTGTAATATCGTAAAAGCGAATCGAGCTAAATAAACTTGTCCCCACAACATTTCCTGTAGTTGCAACATTTTCAACATCGATGCCACGTACATTTGTTAGCCATATTGGATTTGCAGGATTGGTTATGTCCAGAACTACAAGACCGCTATCGCGCGTCGCGACATACACGTTACTACCATTGATTGCAATCCCTCGTGCGCGTGATGTATTAATTCTGCTCAGTCTAACTGGAAGGCCGGCATTCGTTACATCGACAACATATACCCCTGAATCTCTCGCTGCGACATATGCATAGTTACCACTCACAACAACTCCTCTTGATTCTCCACCAAGAGGGGCTGTCCCGAGCAATGCCGGATTCGCTGGATTGGATACATCAAGTATTCTTAGACCGCCAGTTCCGTAAGCGACGTACACTTTCCCATTTGAATAGAACGGCGTATACGCAATGCCGCTCGGAGAGGTAGCCGCAGCAAGGAATGAAGATGTTGTCGGACTCGCAGGATTTGAGACATTGATGGCACTGACTCCGTTAGCAGAAGTGCTGTTCGAAACAAAGATATGTCCGGTCGGTGTGTTGTTAATATTGATCGCGCCGTAGTAGAGTGAACGTGAGCGTCCGGCTGTCGGGGTTGTGGAGACGAGCACCGGAGATGCGGGATTCACGACGTTGAATATTTTCATTCCGAGATCCCCGATTGCCACATACATGTAATTTCCATCGAACACAATTCGTGCAATGCGATCCCCTGCAGGGACTTCCATAACATTCACAGGGGCTGCAGGATTCGAAACATTCACGACCGACACTCCCACACTGTAATTACACACGTACGCATAACCGGAGCGAACGTTGATGCCTTGATGATACCCAGGGTAACCCGCAATCTGTCCGACATAGACAGGAACAGCGGGATTCGAAATATCAACAATGTGACTTCTGGAGCCTGCCGCAATGTACGCATATTGTCCTGATATGACGACACTTTCGCAATACGCCAAACTATCGATTGAAGCAACGAACACAGGACTTGCGGGTGTAGCGATGTTGTATATTCTAAGACCAGCACCACCTGCTGCCACATACGCGTACGTTCCGCTTGTTGCAATACCTTCACATGTTGTACCAGATGCGACCTGTACGGTGGCTGTTAATGCCGGATTGGTGGGACTTTGAACATTAATAATCCACATGTCGGGACCGCCGCAGGCGACCACGTATTGATTTGAGTTGATCGCAGTTCGAACAAGATCTTCAACGATTTCCGAGACCACAACGCTGCCGATCTTTAGCGGAGATGCAGGATTTGAGAAACTCGCGATCTGTACCTTATTACCAAGCCCATAGAACACCAAAGAACCCGCCGCAAATACAGCTTTCGATTCACCTTCACCTTTTCCGAAATTTCCCTTCAGAGTCATATTGAGGGTTGACTGTCCCCATGCCGATCCCGCCACAGCAAGTATCAGGCAGTAGATAGCGACAAACGAGAATGCTGCTCGCAAGCGTTTCATACGTACCTCCATTTGTGATTGTGATGAGTTAGTATGAATTCATCGACTGATTGCCTCTGTTTCAGAGGACACATGGTTTAGGATGAAATTTTCTATCTCACAACGAAGTGGCGCAGACACTTGTGCTCCCATTCGCGTTACCGCAATGGCAGCGGCGGCCGAGGCCATACGCGCTGCGTCTTCCACCGGCATTTCTTCAGCGAGGAATGCAGCAAGCGCTCCATTGAAGATATCTCCTGCACCAGTGGAATCGATTGCCTGAACTTTAAACGCGGGAATCCATTCTGTTTTCACTTTCGTTGCGGAAAACACACCTTTCTTTCCCAGAGTGATTAGCACTCTCCCAATGCCGAACTGCAGGAGCGCTTGTGCGGTCGCGCGAAGACTTTCCTCGTCAATAATTTTGATTCCAGTGAGCATTTCCGCTTCCACCGCATTCGGTGTGATAATATCAATTTTACCGAGAAGGTGACTGTCGAGTGCCTGAGCAGGTGCGGGGTTCAGGATGACCAGGGATCCGTTGCGGTGCGCAAGGGCAATAGCGGCTCGGATAGCTTCAAGCGGCGACTCGAGTTGAACGAGAAGCACTTTTGCCGAGGCGATGACGTCACCTGCCCGCTCGATATCAGATGGGGTGAGGCAGGAGTTCGCGCCCGATGCGACAACAATGCTGTTTTCACCATGTTCATCAACTATGATAAAAGCAACACCAGTCGGGACA
>CAYPVN010000073.1:0-5576 GCA_964414155.1 uncultured Chitinophagales bacterium | reverse complement strand
TACGCATAATTGATGGTACTCAACACCCCTGCAAGGGGGTAACTGATACCTGCACCGAATGTGAAGCGCTGCTCGTCGTAATTAAACTTATAACCGCCGCGAAGTGAGAATGTATTATCAAAAGAGTAGCTTGCACCGATTTGAAATTTTTCCCGACCATCGTTTGGATGGTCTCCTTCTACGACAACCGTAAGGAGATGAGGGCTGTCCTGCTCGTCAAGAAAATCCATCGCTATCCCTGCCCGCAAATCGAGAGGCATGCGAACCTTGTCCGACTCGGTTTGGTATTGCTCGCTCCAGCCGCCAAATCGTGAATCCGGTCCGAAGTTCCTCGCAACGATTGCAACGCGAAGTGATTGGTAGCCCGTATAATAAAGCGTTCCGATATCGAAGGACCAATTATTCATTGCCAGTTCGGCAATTGTTTGTCGCATCCATCGGAAATTTCCTCCGACGGAAAGTTTGTCTGTAATTCTTCGTGCGTAGGAAAACCCAGCGGCAATATCTCGTGCTGAGAAGACATTTCCAGTGACCAACGGTGTTGTGCCAGTCCCTCCCGGAATTGAGCTGTTAATCGTCTCCGGAATATCGCCATAGTCAAGCGTCGCAAGGCTGGCACCCACAATGCCGAAATCACCTAGGTTTGCCGCCAGAGCAACCGATTGATGCGAGATGTCTGCAATCCACTTCATGGTGTTAAGTTGGACATCGTACTCTGTTACATCAGCAAGTGCAGCGGGATTACCAAAGACGGCGTTTGCATTTCCGCGCGAAACTGCCGTAAACGCTCCAGCCATCCCCGCCTGCCTGGCATCGCCATTAATCTTGAGAAATTGCCACCCTGATTGACCAACCCGCTCAATATCATTTGGAGAAATGCCTGACTGGGCATGTACAGTTGCAGCTAGACAGATAACTGCCAACGCTGTTGCACCGAGTATTCTAACAGACTGTTGAAAAACTCGAAAATCGTCGCGCTGAGCGGAGTCGAAGCGTGCAAGTTGAAGCGCAGAACAGGGTTCGACTTCGCTCACCCTGACGGTGAATGACTTTCTCAACAGCCTACTAATCTTCTGAACCATGGGATACACCTCCATTACTTCACAATTGCGAGTTTACCAATGAACGACTCTCCCTCATGACCATTAACAAGAGATTCCACGCGGTACAGGTAAATTCCGGGGGCTACTCCGAGTGTCCATTTGTTCAGTTGATAGTCTAGCCGTTCGATGCTTCCCCACGCTTCTGAACCGCTGCCGTCGTCGTGATCAATTTCTCGCACCAAATCCCCTACAAGTGTATAGATTTTGATTTTGCATCGCGCGGGAATACCAATGAATTCCATTCTGAACCTCTCACCCGTTCCCGTAAGCCCGCTGTGTTGGCGAAACGGATTCGGCACGACAAATACATTTTTTGGAAACTGATCGTTTGGTCCGCGAAGTGGATAAATCGGAAATCTCGTATTGTTCACTTTCCCGCTTTCGTTCCCTGCTGCGTCGTAGCTTGTAACACAATAGTAGTTGCCGACACCAAACGGCTGTCCTTTATCAATGTATCTCACTTTTCCATTGACGATTGTTGCAGAGTCTTTTTTGATATCTGCAGCTAGCTCCCACGGACCTATCGTAAAGTAGGTCGAACGATACACCCTATATCCTGCAAAATCATTTTGTCCGATGATTGGATCTCTGTATGACTCTGGAATGAGAGGCCACTCGATGTTAATCAATCCGGGTTCGGTAGTAATTGCGAGACTATTTTCACCATTTGTTGGTGTTGGTGGCGGATGGACCGCCGGCAAATAGTTGTTTGCAAAAAGACGGCGTGCTGCGCGCACGTGGGCGAGCATCGAATCTCGTGAGGCGATTGCCATCAAATCAATATTCGCCACTCCCCCTTCGACAATTTTTGCGCGATCCATTTCACCGATTACTTCTGCAAAAACAATTCTCGCAAATCCAAAAGGAGACAACGAAAGGGGTCCAATACTAACCAAAAACTCAGGCCGTCGTTCGAATTTGTTACCCCCTTCGCCCCCAAGTGCACGGGCAGAATCCCACGATATTCGGGGCTGTTGGTGCGTCATCACTTCTTTCACGCGGGCGTGTGACGATACATCTTGAATGAATATTTGGTCGACCGTGGGCGCACCTTCCGTCAATCCCTGTCCCGTGTGTTCAAGGATATTTTGAAAGACATTCGCTCCGCCAGAATCCAACACTACAACCGTAAAATACCCCGGCGCGTCAAGTTCATGTTCACGAATTCCCTGCTGGTAGATGTCTCGCGCATCTCCGATATCTCCCCGTAAAGGACCGGCACCGAAATTATAGGTAGTCGGAACTTCAGTCGGGAAATCGAATCTTCGATGATCGTAGAAATAGAAACATTGTTCCGTCGGATCCCATCCATATTTCTCATCTCTTCTGCTTCCGGAACGCTGCGTGATCCGAAGTCCGTATCGCATGCCAAAATAGAGTGAATCCACTGAGGTGAGTTCGTTGTTTGTGATGGTGACTTCATGGATAATGAAGTCGCTCAATCCCGGATAACTCCATACCATGCTTCTCCGACCTACATCTACGTTCAAACCGTTCACATGATGCGCGCCGGTAACGATCTCCTCTCCGGCAATGCCGATGTTGTTGAGGTTATAATTCTTGGTCAAAGTCGCTTCTTCGATTGGGAAGATATCCTGTCCAGACGGGTAGAATCGTGAGTTGATCGTGTACGACGATGCGATATTCTCCCGCACCCCGTAGATGGCGTAGCCCACTGCTTCAGCATAGTTCAACGCATCGTCGGCCCTGGTCCCTTTTGAATAACCCGGGTAATCGATCGTGTGAAATGCGTTACTTGTCTCTGTCGGATCACCATATTGAAGCGTATTCCAAACGGTCGCCCACAGTTTTCCTCTTTTTAATGTCTGTTTGCCAAAGGTGACTTGAGCGTGCGTCATATCGGAGATGGCCATCACGAGTATTAACGCAATAGCAAATTTTGTCGGGCTCATACTTTGACCTTTATTACAATGTTATCGAGACCTGGAAATGAACCCGTCGAGGAGGAACTTCATATGAATACCATTCCCAGATGTTCGGTTCTGAAAAATCGTATGTTTTGGGAAGCCGTTCGCTATCCGGCAAGTTCGGATTCTCAATGTAGCGTATCAAATCGTCGCCGTACAGCAACCGCAGGAATTTTGAGTCGAGTAAATTCTTGATATCGATACTGAATTCGGTTCTTAGTCCCGCAATGTTGAATCCCTTCGATACTTTCAGATCGATCTGGTAGTAATTAAACCATCGCTTGTTGTTCGGTTCCGTGGACTGATCACCCGGACCGTGATACGTATACTCATCACCTGTCCTCCACCAGAAATTCGTATAGATGTTCACGTCGCTCAATGGTTTAATTCCAGCGATCTCCGGTCCTTCATCTTTGTTGATCGTAAAGCTTGCCCATCCTTTAATGCGTTGGTAATTATTCCATGCTCCCCTTTCTTGCCTCAACCCTTTCGGAACGTTCAAATTTTGCGAACCTGGTTCATACAATCTGCTGAAACCAACTTGTCCGTTGAACGACCAATAGGTCTCATGACTTAAACCGAAATTGAACATCCCGTTAAACCGTGATTCCGTTTTTGTTTCGATGCCCCGCACATCGGAATATCCGCTGTTGCTCATCATCAACGCGTGGGTCGCGGTGTACGTCGCTGCATAGGCTCCGGTGATCACATTCGCTTCGTTTGAAGCATCCTTATAGTAAGCGGTAAGATCAAGTTTGATCATGTCGGCAATATTATAATCAAGGCCAAGTTCGTATTGGATCGTTCGTTCGTACCCCAATTTCGGATTTCCATAATATCCCTGCCATTCATCCATATAGGTAGTCTGTTTTGCATATGGATTCAGAACGCTGTCCCACGATGTGGTGTAATTCTTGAATGGGAGACCGAACATCTTCGTCCATGACGGACGTTGATAGAAATGGCCGTACACAAAATGGAGAACGGCATTCTCGCTGATCGGATGTGAAATTCCCAGCCGCGGTGCAATCGCTATCTGTAACTGTGTCCGTTCCGTTTCCGGTGTTCCGGGAATTCCCAATAGTTCACCCGGATCATGTCCTGGAGTCGCGAGCTGGAACGCGAGCGGGTCGAACATATTCTTCGGTGCGTTTCGGTTTTGGTTGAAGAAATCCCCACGAATCCCGATGTTCACGATCATTCCTGAAAATTCTATTTTGTCCTGCACGTACACGTTGCCTTCGTAGGGATTGCCGTCAAACACGTTTACCATATTCTCCCTAGCTCCGGCTACTGCAGAGTACGTCTCATAATTGAAATCGTTGAGTTTGAAAGTAAAGCCGGATTTGATGTTATGCGCTTGGGTGAGCTGATTTGTATAGTCTCCTTTAATCTGATAGGACTGTGAAAAGAGCTTCGTCCATTTGTGGGCATATGCCTGCAGTGTATACCGCGGGTGCATTGAAATTACGGAAGGAAGCCACAGTGAATCTGCGATACGATGCTCTCTGTCCGAACGATCCATACGGTCTTTCAAATAACTGACCGTTACTTCGTAAAATGACCGCTCATTCAAGACATGCGTGACTTTTCCGTACAATTGAGACCAACGTCTGAGCTCAGGATATTGTCTGTACGGTGCACCGATCAAATTAAATTTTGCCCTGGCATATTGTTCGTCGATCCTCATCGGAGCCAGATATACTGCTTCCTGTCCCATCTCCGATGTGTTAAAGTTCGTTGACGTATAATCTGCACTTTCGTATCCCCCGACGAATCCGCCGATGCGAAGTTTGACATCCGATGAGAACTTGTAGTTGAGATAACCTTGAATATTGAATTCAGGATTATAAGGGATCGCCTGCGGAAATATTCCTACTCCTTCTTTGAATCGGCCCGACGCAAGGAAACTTAGATCTTCCGTCACTCTCCCGTATAGCGTCCCTTCATATTCATATTCGGGACGGTTCGCATAGTTCCCCATCACATCGTTCGGTGTTATCTGTTTTCGCCACGCCTGAAGTAGTGAATCGGGATTTAACTGATAGTACCGGCTATTGACATCATGAGATTGGCTTGTCCAATAGTCAATTCCTGTGGTCAAGTAATCGTTATTCTCTTTGCTGTACATGTTCCTGCCGAAATGGTAC
Organism: uncultured Chitinophagales bacterium; assembly: GCA_964414155.1. Taxonomy (GTDB): domain Bacteria; phylum Bacteroidota; class Ignavibacteria; order UBA10030; family UBA6906; genus CAYPVN01. The sequence goes on along the minus strand of CAYPVN010000073.1, from coordinate 395 downwards.
ACACCTGGAGGGCGAACGCGCCCGATCAACGTACCATGAATCCCTTCTGGCGCTTCTTTCGATATGATATTCACAACCGCGGAGCGACCTTCACCATACTCCGCATTGTATCCGCCGGTCAGGACGGAGATCTGTTCGATGGTTGATGTGTTGAATCCGGAATAATTATCGGACACCAATCCGCTGTTGACAGAAAGATTGTCAATCATATATGCCGCCTGCACGATGGTACTTCCCCGCACATACGCTTTCGTTCTTCCCCGCTCCCAGGCAAGATTTGCATTGTCGCCGAATATACCCGCCTGTCTCTCCAACACTTCCTTGATCGTCCTTACTCCGGATTTCTCCAGCACTTCACTCGTCACAACCTGCTCGCTTGCCGTGAGGTTCTTATC
>CAYPVN010000072.1:4332-9040 GCA_964414155.1 uncultured Chitinophagales bacterium | reverse complement strand
TCGGAAAGAAGATGCATGAAGTACCCCGCGACAAGGGTAGCCTTTATCGCTGCGATAACAAGCGCAACAGCAATCGCCGGTTTAACTCCGAGGTGAAGACTTGAAACAGCAACGGTAATCAGCGTCAGTCCCATCAGGGCAACGAAAACGATGATGTATACCTTGACCTGTTTCTTTACATCATCTGCATGAGCAGCGTCCATCCTACCTCCTATAGTAAATAGAGTACAGGAAACAGAAAAATCCAGACAAGGTCGACGAAGTGCCAGTACAGGCCGGCAACTTCAACCCGGTTTGTAAACCTGATCGGGTCGGTTCGCCACATCTTGCTGCCGGGTCCCCACAAATAAGCATTCACGATAATGCCGCCAATAACGTGCAAGCCGTGCAAACCCGTAATCGTAAAATAGATTGCGAGAAAAGTGTTTTCACCTGGATATAGATGATGCGAGAATTTTGCCCCGTACTCGAACCCCTTCACAATGAGAAACCCGAACGCGAGAAGAATCGTGAGTCCCATGTACATCTTGTACCGTGAGAAGTTCTTCATCATCAGGGATGCCCACGACATCACCATTGTAACACTGGATGAAATGAGAATCACCGTATTCACTGTAGCCAATGGAATGTTCAAGATCGTGTAGCCATGCGGCCAGGTTGTCGCTCCCACACGAAGCAGGACGTATGATGAGAACAAGGCTCCGAAGAGCATCACTTCAGACGCAAGGAAGAGCCATATGCCGAGCTTGGCATTGTAAAGACCGGTTTCAGGTCGTGCCGATGATATGTAAGGTATTTCCATGCGTGCTATCCCTCCACCGATTGGTTCTGTGGTGTAAAATCTTTTGACTGCCCCGGCACACTATACTCGTACGGGCCGCGGTGGACCTGCGGTACGACGGCAAAGTTACCATGGGCCTGAGGTGGAGATGTGGTCGCAGCCCACTCGAGGGTTGTTGCATCCCAGTGATTATCACTCACCTTCTTCCCCTTTTTCATACTCCAGAAGAAATTAATGATGAACGGGATCTGCGCCAAGCCGAGCATCCAGGCGGAAATGGACATGAATTCATTCCAGTGCAAGACTCCCGCTGCATGTGCGTACTGTTCGCCACCGTCATACAGCCTACGCGAAACACCGGCAAGTCCTTGAATGAACATGGGCATAAACACACCGTTAAGGAACACAAACGAAAGCCAGAAGTGGATCTTGCCAAGCCCGTCGTTCATTTTTCGGCCAGTAACCTTGGGGAACCAGTAATAAATCCCTGCAAAGAGCGCCAAGAGAGTTCCCGGTGCGACCACATAATGGAAGTGGCCGATCACATAGTATGTATCGTGTAAGGGAATATCCGTTGGGGCCAGACCCAGGGGCAAGCCGGTCAAACCGCCAATACCAAACATGGGAAGAAATGCAAGCGCAAACAACATCGGAGTCGTAAAGCGAATAGAGCCGCCCCAGAGCGAAAGAAAGAGCGCTGTAAGAATAACGATTGATGGGATGGAAATAATCATCGTGGTTGTCTGGAAGAACGTGCTGATCGTCGTGCCCATTCCCGTCAAGAACATGTGATGCGCCCAGACAATGAAAGACATGAATCCAAGAAAGACCACCGCGTACACCATCGACTTGTAACCCCAGAGGGGCTTGCGCGTATTGTTTGCGATAATCTCAGCGACAATCCCCATTGCCGGAAGAATCAACACATAGACCTCCGGATGGGCAAGAAACCAGAAGAGATGTTGCCAGAGCAATGGGCTTCCGCCACCACTCACTTGCAACGCTTGCCCGCTGATGACCAACCCGCTTGGGAGAAAGAAACTCGTTCCAGCGAGGCGATCCATCAATTGCAACACCCCTGCCGCTTCGAGAGGCGGAAACGCCAGAAGCAGAAGAAACGACGTCACCAGCTGCGCCCAGACAAAGAAGGGCAATCGCATGAAGGACAGACCATGCGCACGCAACTGGAAGATCGTAACAATAAAGTTTACAGAACCAAGAAGTGAGGATGTTATCAGAAACACCATGCCAACCAGCCACAGAGTCTGGCCCGTCGTGGCGATCACGGAGAGAGGTGCATAGGACGTCCATCCGGAATTGGCTGCACCTCCTGGCACAAAAAAACTAACGAGCATCGTTACACCACCGAGGAAGTATACCCAATAGCTCATCATGTTCAGTTTCGGGAAAGCCATATCAGGCGCTCCGATCTGTAGGGGCACCACATAGTTCCCAAACGCGCCCACAGCTAGCGGCACAACACCAAGAAACACCATGATTGTTCCATGCATGGCTCCCAACTGGTTGTAAAACTCAGGAAGCATGATGCCTTCCGGCATTCTGTCAGGACCCAGCAAATCGCTCAGCCACCTCCAGGGAAATTCGGCCGCGGGATAGGCGAGTTGCCAACGCATCAGCATCATCAGGCTGAAGCCAAAGAGCAGGAATAGCAGTGCTGAAATCCCGTATTGGATGCCGATTACTTTGTGGTCAGTGGAGAAGACATACTTACGCCAAAAACCGGGCTCATGATGATCTCCTGCGTGAGCCGCATGATGGTCTTCCATAGCAACAGACCCAGCAGGCCCTCCAGCAGTGTGTTTGGTGTTTCCGTGATCCAAACTGTTACTCCTTTCTTAAAGAGACTTCGCCACTGTCGTTCCGCTTCTCTCTTTTCTGGATGTTGCGGTTAGTTAGCTTTAAATTTGAAATCTGCTGTCTTCGTGTCTGCAGCGCCAACAGTGACCTTCATTGTCTGCGTGCCATATTTTTCATGCCATGCCTCAATCGTGTAGTCACCTGCAGGCAGTTTTTTCAGCGAGAACGAACCATCATCGCCGGTCACAGCGAAAAATGGGTGCGTGAATACGCCAATGTACGCGCCCATCCAGGTGTGCACTTCGCATTTCACCTTGAACGTTTCCGACTTTTCAAATTTCTTTGTCAGCTTCATGCCGACCTTTGGCTGGGCAACGTTGAATTGCGGATTCTCTTTGGAGAGTGAATGAACGTTGTGCAGCGTGGGGTCGCTGTTGCGCACTTCCAGCTCCTGACCTGTCTGAATGCCGAGAACGTGCGGTGAATACTGGCAACCTTTCTGATCAAACAGAACTTTTTGAGATGGTGCCTCGAAGGTTTTTTTGCCGAGTCCGTCCTTCACGTAAATCAGAACGTTTTTCAACGTTCCATTCTTGTTCACCACTACGTCTTCCCCGAATACCGTTTCCTTGTGTTGCTTCATGCAAACGGGATCAGCATTCATCTTGAGACGCCCCGGTTTCGGAGCGACGCCCTCAAAGGATATCTTGCCAGTAATATCACCGGCAAATGCTTGCGCCACAAGGAGCGCGGCAATCATGACGCCAACCATTTTCTTCTTCATTCTTTCATCTCCGTTGATTGTGAATGTAAACATGTTGCTTATCGTGAACCAACAACAGGCCGCGCCGGCTGACCAATGCTAAGGATGTAATCCCGTACAGCTCTCATCTGCTTTCGCGAATCCCCCTCCAACACGTCCGGCAATGGCGATTGTCCATCCGGCCAGAACGTTGGCATACGGGTTCCTTGCTGAATTTTTCCAGGATCGGCGAGCCAATCGACGATCCATTCCGGTTTGAGCCGGTCACGGGACTTCGTGAGATTGGGTGCCAGATCATTGGTGCTCGCTTCTCCCGGTTTTGCAGTAACATTTCCCGCGGGATGGCATTTCAAACATTGAAAGTCAGTAAAAAGGGATTTGCCCTCTGGCAGCAATATGGGATCAGGGCGAAATCCTCTGTAGTCACGCAACTCTAGCTCCTGGTTGCTGAGACCAAGAAAGTATCTTGTAATCTTTGTGATCTCATCATCGGTCAAAGAGAAGGTCGGCATCCTGATCTTCATCCACGGTCTGATTGAATTAGCCTGGCCGGTGGTGGATGGACTTTGCAGGAAATCATGAAGCCATGGCTCTTGAACCTTCGCTCCTTCGCCCGTGATGATCGGAGGCATGAATGCAACGTCGTCCGGCGAAAGCGTAGCGCTTATGTAGCTGCCAGACTCTTCCAGCTGATGACACTGCTGGCAGTTGTATTGAATCGTGAGCCTCCTGCCTGATTCAATGTTCTGCTGCTTCTTGTCGAACGACTGCACATATTTCTTGTCAGGCTCGTCTTTGGTTTGAGAAAGGAGGAACATTCTCAGCGATGTGATATCATCATCAGTAAATGAGAAGACCGGCATCTTCTGCACAATGCGGTCTGTCTGGAACACACGGGAGTTCTTCAGCTTGTTGAAAACCCAGTCGTGCCATGTATGTGGAATGTGTGTTTCGCCGAAGTCCATCTCCTCAACATGCTTTCGCCCAAAGTTGGAAAGAGAAACGCTCACCCTCCCCTCTTTTTCCATGCCCTGGATCGCATGGCATCCGGCGCATCCATATTCACGGATAACCCTTTCGCCTTTCTTGATTATAATGGAGGAGGTCAGGTTTAGAGACGGTTCCTCAACTGATCGTCCGTCCTTTAGCGTCACGAGATACGCAACAACATCTTTTGCTTCCGAATCTGTCAACCGCAAGCTCGGCATCTTCGTCGTCGGGTTGTAGTGGCGCGGATTTCTCACCCAGTCGTACGCCCAGTCGGGATTGACTTTGCTGCCAACGCGTGTCAGCTCGGGAGCGATGTCATAGCTTGTCCCACGCGCTACGCGCACTCTGGAGTCTTC
>CAYPVN010000072.1:0-4232 GCA_964414155.1 uncultured Chitinophagales bacterium | reverse complement strand
TATCCGATACGATTGAGCTCAGGTCCTATCTTTGGAAGGTCTGTGTAGCCCTTAATCTCATGGCAGCCATGGCACCCCGACTCGATCATAAGCCGCTTTGCTTTGGCAAACGCCGGCGCAAAGTTCAGCACGCTCTGATTTTCATGACATTCGTTGCATGAAGCGTAGATATCTTTCCCCTTCAGCAAAGGGTTTTCCCAGTAATGGTCATCGGAGCCATGAGCGTAACCCGCGGTGAGGGCGGCCCCTTGTCCTCTATGGCAGGGCGTGCACCCATAGAGTTCAGGATTGTGAATGGCTAAAAGTTCCGGGGCCGGATGCTTCGCGTAAGGCTGTGGCGCACCTTCCATTGCCTCTTCATTCCAACCCAAGTGACAGGTCTGGCACCTGTCGATCCGTGCCTTGGGATCGTTGAACGGATTGCGATCATAATCAAGCATCATCACTTGCCTGATCTCGATCGGGGCAGTGTCGATCCGTTTCAACTTTGTTTCCCACTTCTCAGTTTTCTTCAGCAAATCTAATCTGCTGGTTTGCACCTGATGAAGTTCTTGTCGATACACGCTGAGAATCGAAAGAAGTGAGTCCCTTACGCCTTCAAGCTTGGTCATCACAACCTGACGCCGGGCCATCTCCTGTTCGTTCTTATCAAGCTTCTCTTTTTCCTTCAGATCCTCTTTTCCTTCGTGAACGGATTTTTTGTAAAAGTAATACGCTTCGTCACCACGGCTCTTTGCAAACTGATATTCTCGTGTTTCATCGATGAGATCTTCGAGCGTGGCATTGTACTGAACCATCACGCCACGATAGACCGGCCCCCCCATCGAATCCTTTGCGGCCTGGATTTGCGCATCCAGATCAAGAAGCGTTGTTGAATCCAGATCAGCGTAGGCCTGATGAATCCGCTCGGTGACGGCGGCTGCGGCCAGTGATCGGTACTCGCGTTGATGATCCTTCCAGGGACGGCGGGTCGACACCTCGTCGACAACTGCCCACATGGTGCCAAGGAACAGCAGACCAGAAAGAACCAGATAGTAGATACTGTAATTTCTATTTTCTATCGGGACTTGTGCCCGTTTTCCAAACAAACAAAATCTCCTTCTTCAGAAAAGAAAACCAGGGACAATGCCCTAAACGTTAAACCACGGTGAGACGAGGATGTACTTGATATTCAACGCAATGCGGAGAATGATCTTTATGGGAAGAGCCATCATCGTCAGGAAGAGAAACGCCACAATCGCATATCGAACCGGACCCAACTTTGTCAGAATGTCCGTGTTCCGTTTCCAAAGATAAAACGCCACCCCCAGGCCATACCAGCCCAGGATCGTCAGAGATCCAATCAACATTGCAAGTGGATTCAACGAGTCGTCGACAAGTCGTGTCGGCACCTTAAAGAAGAACTCTGTGAAGTCCACATTCGTGAGCGCGACAACGCGATGCGTATCCCACTCCTGCCACGGCATGAAAAGATTCCACCCGGGTCCGCGGAAGAACGTCCCAAGGACAATCAGCGATACCCAGAGGATGAGGAAGCCAAAACTGAATGTTACGATTGAGAAAGACCGCTCCTTGAAGGTGTAGTAGCCGTTCCCCTTCGGGTTGATGTCGATGTAGGGAATCGCGCACAGCCCAAAAATAATGAGGCTGGGTATCATTACCCCGGCAATCCACGGATCGAAGTAGACAAGGATTTCCTGCAGGCCGAGAAAATACCAGGGGGCCTTCGACGGGTTTGGTGTCAACGCCGGATTCGCCGGCTCTTCGAGCGGCGCATCGATACCGAACGACCAGAAGGTCAGGATCACCATAACGAGCAGCGCCGCGAGAAACTCAACCTTGACAAGGTATGGCCATACCTGAACCTTGTCTGCCATCTTCGCTTCTTCCGGACTTCCGAGACGATCATTCTTCACGGCCTTTCTCATCGCGAACCATGAATAGAAGATCGTCAGGATAAGCATCAGCACGATCGGGATGTTGTCGGCCTTCGAGATTATTTTAATGAGATGTTCCATCGTTTGTCAGTTCAACCGCGGTGAAAGTGAATCAGAACTTTTTTGTATCGACATCGGGTCCGGATATTCCGCCATCCTTGCGGATTCTCCAGAAGTGAACAACCATGAGCACTGAAGCAACGAGCGGCAGAAAAATACAGTGCAAAACATAAAAACGCAGCAACGTTGGCGGACCAACCTGCGTTCCGCCAAGAAGAACAAAGCGTACATCATTATTGATTTTCATCCCAAGCTCAGGACCAAACGGACCCTCGTGTCCAAGCAAAGGTGTTGCACGCGCCATGTTCGTTCCGACTGTAACAGCCCAAATCGCGAGTTGGTCCCATGGAAGGAGATATCCTGTAAAACTGAGGAACAACGTCAGCGTCAACAAGATTACGCCGACCACCCAGTTGAACTGGCGCGGCGGCTTGTACGAACCGGTGAGAAACACCCTGAACATGTGGAGCATTACCGTGATCACCATGGCGTGAGCCGCCCATCGATGCATGTTGCGCATGAGTGGGCCGAACGCCACGTCGTTCATGAGGTACTTCATGTCATCGTACGCATACTCTGCAGCCGGTCGATAGTAAAACATCAGGATAACACCGGTAACCGTGAGGACGATGAACAGGAGGAAGGTGATACCTCCCATTCCCCATGTGAATCCCACGTTTGTCGCATGACGTGTAATTCGAATCGGATGGAGATGAAGAAAAACGTTATCGACAATTTGCAACGCCCGATTGCGCTGCGTGTCCTGATAGTTATGGCGGAAGATAGACTTGTATACTTCCGACCGCTGCATCTTGTCTTTTATCTGATCGAGTATCCCGAGCATGATTATCGTTCTAACCGTTTAGTGTTGGTATCTCACGCATACTTCAGAAATGCGTCAGGCTTCGACCACTCTTGTTTTTCATACAGGAACTTGATGTTCCTGTCGACCAGAATTTGACCGTCATCCGCGAGCGTTATCTTCAACCGTTCCAATGGACGCGGCGTCGGACCTTCAAAGTTGATTCCATCCTTGTGGTATCCGCTTCCATGACACGGGCATTTGAATTTGCTTTCGGTAGTCAGCCAGCGGGGTGTGCAGCCAAGATGGGTGCAAATGGCCAGGAGTGCATAGAAACCATCCATTTCGCGTACAATCCACACACGAAATTCGTCCTTATACTTTTCGTTGACCTCTCCAATGATGAAGTCTTCCGGGTACCCCGCCTTGAAAGCGGATGGGGCTTCGTACAGCACTCGCGGAACCATTAATCGAATGGCACCGAGCGTTGCTGTAACAAGGAAACTCATAAAAGCAAACCATCCGGCGACATTCAAGAAGTTCTTCCTGCTCATCCGCCAGATGCCTTGATCATTTTCGGGCGGCTTATCCTGTTTCACCTTGCGGACCTCAGCGGAAGCCGCCGGCCGTGGAGATGGTGCCGGTCTCAATAAAGGTTGTGCTGCTTCAGCGACCTGAGCCGTCGGTGCAGCGGGCCGAGGAGCGGCAGGTGGCCTTGGAGCTGCCGAGGCAGGTGCAAGTGTTGTGCGTCCGCCTCCGGCAGCAGGACCCTTGGCAGGTCTTGCCGATGAGCTTAGTGGCGGTAGTGGTCTCGCCCCCAGCGGTGGCAGCGTCTTCCCGCTTTGGGGGTCCTTCACTTCCGGAGACCTCTTTCCTCCAGATGCTTCTTGTTCGTTCTTATCGTTATCAGGTACCATGGCCTTAGTCTAACCGATCAACAGTCATAACTTGCCGCCCCAAGCGTGGAAATCCCCAGCAAGGAGACCTCAATGAGCAGGAAAAGATGGAGATGCAACGAAGAGAGGAGCTATAAACGCTCGATGAAAAACACGCAGTAGAAACCCTAATGAACATTTACTTTGTGACAAACTCTTTTATTTGATTAAGACGACTTGAGTTACAGTCTCCCGTTCACCCTTGAGAGAACCCAAGAGGGCTTACTTCTCGCAACTCAACGTCAAAAGGCGTTGAAAGGTACAAAAGCTTAAAAACAAAGTCAATAATGTGGAGGGAATTTAATCTGTGCCTACGCCACTTCGACCGTTGAGATTTGACTCAGCGTATTGCAAGATCAAAATCCTTACGCGAGGCAATGACCAGCAGCGCTGCAATTTCGAAGTACCGGTGGAGTTCAGTACTCTCCACTCTGTTGTCCCACAACTTCTTGCATCTGCTCCCATATTCTGCTATATTTCCGTCCAATGATAACTCCT
>CAYPVN010000071.1:4283-9098 GCA_964414155.1 uncultured Chitinophagales bacterium | reverse complement strand
CGCCGGGGTTCACAGGACCCGAAGAAACCAGAAAAGGTGAATCAAAGGTCACGACTGTATCAAGCTCGAAGAAGTACTGAAGACCCGTTGAATCCAACCCTACTGGACTTGTCACAACCAGAGTTTGCACTCCGGCTGGGACGACCATGTTGTTGAACGGCTTGACAACCGCTAGCAGATTAGCGTAGACGTATTGCTCGCTCAAGGCGGTATTGTTGAGTTCATTCACTTCGCCGATCACATTATTCGGATCGGCAACTGCTGCAAGCGTATGCATGCCAACCTGATCCGATGCATCCCAGGAAACGAAGAGCGAATCACGATACAAGGTCGGCGCAAGGTTCTTGTCTTGAATAAGTGTATACGTCTGCCCGTTGTACGTATCAGTCAGCCGTGCCACAACACTATCCGCAGGAACCAGACCGTAGTTTTCGACAGTCAACTTGACGGTCAACGTTGAATCGTTTGATGATAGCACATTCTTGTTCACCACTATGGAACCGGGCGTCAGGGCAAGATCGGGTTTTAGTGGTATGGCAAGTTTCGTGAGTGGGTCGCCGAGGAGAGGCGTGAGTCTTACTTGATCGATTACGTTCTGGTTTGTCGGGGAGCTCAGCCAAACTCGATAACGCGCAAGAGTTGTCAAGCCCCCAACATCTCTCATCGAATCGGCAGTCACTCCAAACAAGAAATTATTTACAAGTGAAGTCCCAATAACTGCAAAGCCGAAGCCAGACGATCCCCATTCGGCGATCGCACCACGATTGTCACCAAGAACGAAAGCTTCACCCAATGAATTGCCGCTATTCCTGGCGAAGGCCCCGACGTTGCACGAGACCGTCGCGAGAAATGGCCACTGACCGTTGGTGTTCTGAAGATTGTTGGGGTTGCCGAAATCCAAGGCCCACAATTGCCCCGATGCGTGCCCAAGGTAATTGATGAAAACTACGCCCTTGTTGACGACGTCCTGCATTTCCTGCGCTTTGCTAGCATCAACCGGAAAGAGGGGGTTCGTGGAGGTCTTATATGCACGATAGGTTACCCCACCCAATGGGGGCGGCGCAAGAAATGTGTTAATAGTTGAATTAGACATAATGGAAAAACTGGTCAACTCTTGAGCGTCCAATCCACCGGTAATAGCCAAGTGGTTCTTGTTCCACTCGCCCAGCGTGTAATTTTCATAACTCATCACTTTTGAAACCATTCTGAGAGCGTGTGTGGAATCGGCCATCGAAATCCTGCCAACGAGAAGTGAGGGAAGAAACGTCAGAGAATCCCCGAAGCAAGCAAACCAGTTATCCCCCGTGGGGAAGATTCCGTAGCCGGGAACAAAATTGAAGTTGGTTGTTCCGGTCATCCAGCCGTGTGGGTCAATACTTGCATCGCCAAACATGAGAAGGTACACCGGCGTAGGCGTCGGCCAGTTCTGATACGCATAACGCAGAAACCGCTTGACAGGATATGCACTGAAAACCCCGTAGTTAAACTCATCATAGATATCCTGAACATCGATGATTGCGGTCCGCACGCCATCGGTTGAATGGCGATGGGCCGCAAGCTGTTGTGCTGCGAGACGGAATTTTCTGTGAGTGAGAATGATATAGTCCGCCCCTTGCGTATTGACGCGAATATCAGGAAACTGCTTTCGCTCCATCGGCATGATTGGCAAGAGCCCGGAGGAGGACGCCACAATGTACTTTCTTGCCATGGAGAGCGTATCTCTAAAAGTAATTGAATATCCGCTTGTCGAATCCCACGCAATCAAGCCTCCCGTGATCCGTCGGCTTCCTGTCAGATCGTAAACTTCGATCTGGGAATTGGAAAAATTGGATACCGTGAAGAGCGAAATGCTGCCAGGTGCTGCCGGGGCCACAAACGTCAGTTGATTGCCGCCAGCCTTTAGAAACCGGTGATAGTTGATCTCAAACCAGTCAAGGCCGAATCTGCTCACGATAACGCCTATATTGATTGATGTAATCGTGAGCACGTTTGTTCCGTTCCTCAGCCACGCAGTCGGGAATGTTGTGTCAAAGAGCGCTCCAGTTCGTTGTGGCCATGCTTTATCCCCGACAAGAGAATCATTAAGCCAGAATCTTGCTCTATAGGCTATCGGAGGTGGAGGAGAAATCAGCGTCATTCCATAGAGCCAAACACGCAATCGTGCTGTCGATCCTCCAGCGGCGTCGATCGTATCGAGGGCAAAGCTATGAGAGAGTTGAGTGCCGGGATTGTAATAATCCCAGTACCAGGTCTCCCCGGGAACATCATCGTTTTCGAAAATCTCATTGCCGACTCCGTTGAAAGGATTCCCTGAGTTCTCCTCAAAATGTCGAGGCGTTATGACCGATCGAACTTCGGCAACTGGGGTGCCGCCTGGCTGGTTGTTTGAAGTGAATCGGAGACCAGCTGGACCACCCCAGGTAATCCAGTAAGCGTTGGTGTCTGTGTAATAATCGTAGTACGTCGAGTCACCATACTTCCGCATTGCATAAAACTCAATCGAGCTATCCGGACGAATCATGCAAGGAATCTCAGCCCCTCGCACGTACATCTTCACGGAATTAACATCGAGTTGAGACGGATTGCCGCCCGCTGCCGCAATATCGGCTTTCGTTACGCGATACCAACCGTCGTTCGCAATCGGGATACGATAATAATCCTGTCCTGTCTGGAACCAATCCCGCGTGGAATCAGGTGGAATTGCCGCCGATTCGCGAACAGGTTGTCGCCACTGTTTCGCCTGCTCATAATTGACAATCAACGATTTATACACCTGCTCAAAGTACGGATCACCCTTTGTATCAGGATTTGCCGATGGCGTTGCAACCGGCCGGATAAATCGGACATCAAGCTTCGCCCTTAGAAGTTTTCGCATCGATTTTGTAGCAGGGCTGTACTGGTAGGGGAAAATTCGAACAGTGCTGATTCTCTGCTGCCGCAGCGTGAACGAAGGTTCAACGATAACCTGGTCAGAAGGATAAAACCCGCTTGAGGCATATGCAAGAGCGTCTTTCGTGTATATGGCAGCCATCGAGCTATCTGCACGCATCTCATAGCTCGGCGACGGTGCGACCAGCTGATTCTCCACCAACTCATACACAGGGTCGATAAGATTGACTGTTACGCGGGCCCCGAACGGTATCCCCAGGCTAAGAACGTCAACCGGCAGTAACGGTTTTCCCTCTTCATTTCCCGAAACTGGAGCGCTGTTCTGAAAGAGTACATTGAGTTGCCCATCGATCTCCAAGGTCGTAGAAGGAAATGTCTGTGGTGTGTACTCAACCAGATATCCGTCGGCTGTGTGAGCAAGATCGAAAGACGACCGCGCGGCATTGCCTGCTTCAGATGAAAGCCATGTTGCACAAGATAGAAATCCGTACGCGACGAGAATCCATTTCTTCTTCATACTTGCCTCCCCCCTTTCAATCTCTGGATGAGGACCTGAAGAATGAAACCTGGATTTCCAATGAGATAACGCTTCCACAGTCTCTGCGGCTCCTGAATGAGACGATACAACCATTCCAATCCAATACCTGACATCCACGCGGGTGCCACACCTTTCACCCTGGCGACGTATTCAAGCATCGAACCTGCCGGCAATATGACATGTGCTTTGAGACGTTCGAAATTTCTGCCGATCCAATATTCCTGTGTTGGCATCCCAAATCCGACAAAGAGCAAGTTCGGTTTCACGTTGTTGATCATTTCTGCCACTGCATCACTTTCTGATCCGACCTTCTGAAAATATCCGTGATGGCTTCCTACTATCGAAAGCGCTGGGAATGTCTCCTTCACATTCGCAACGGCCTTGTCCAGAACCTCCCTTGTACCGCCAAGGAAGAATACGGTAAATCCTTGTTGCTCGCATAGTGCGCAAAGCTCCCAGATCCACCGGGTCAACGCCACACGGTGCGGCAGTGTACTGCCAAGGATTTTTGCTCCTACACGCACACCTTCTCCATCGCAATACAGAAGCGAGGCCCCGTTCAAGAACTTTCTGAATTCCTCGTCCTTCCGGGCAAGATTAATCGCGTTGATATTGGCATACGCTACAACCGCCTTGGCCTGACTTCTTACGCAATCCGTGATTGCGCCTTCAAGGCCTGCTCTATCTATTGCATCGACGTTCACACCCGCAATGTCGATCTTAGGCATGCGCTGTCGCCGCCTCGGAGTTTTCTGAAGCGAGGCAACTCACCACAACTGAAAACACATCATCAACCGGAATAAAGCCCATGCACGAATCTTGAGGTCTGATGCATCTCCTTTGACCGCAAGGTGAACATTCCACTCTCTTATAGAGCGTCGCGCCAATCAATTTTCGAGGAGCAGTCAGTGCAGGCTCCGCAGGTCCGTACAGGCCCACAACCCGCAAGCCCAGCGCCGAGGCGAGATGAAGCGGGCCGGAATCGTTCCCAACAAAGAGTGATGCTCCTTGTATTGCAGCGGCAGTTTCTAAAAGATCGTCTGAGGAAAAGAAAGAGACCTCCTGGTTTCCCCTAAAATATTCTCTTGATTTTTCAATCTGGTTTGCTTCCACACGTGAATAGACAAACAGCACTGCATAGGATGCTGCTGCGACAATGCGCTGAGCGAGAAGATTGAACCGCTGAATATCCCAATTTCTATATTTCCAGCCCGAGAACGGATGAATGACAACATACGGTTCCTCTGGAAGAACTCCTTTTTGTTTAAGTTCTGCCGTAACCATTTCAAACACTCCCGACCTTAATCTCAGACGCTGGTCAGTTCCCCGGTGATGGATGCCAAGAGAGCGGCACACTTTTGATGCACGCTCACTGATGTTCTCCTTTC
>CAYPVN010000071.1:0-4183 GCA_964414155.1 uncultured Chitinophagales bacterium | reverse complement strand
TGGATGCCAAGAGAGCGGCACACTTTTGATGCACGCTCACTGATGTTCTCCTTTCCATACACTTCTTCCGACTTGAGTGTGCAGCCAAACGATTCGACTCGTGTTTGCAGTAGGAAGGGTGTTAAGGAATGAATGTGTGTGAGATAACCGACTTTGAATCGGGAGCGACTTGCCAAAACAGAAATCGCGTTCCGTCTGGAGGGACTCATATTGATGGCAAGGTCTGCCCCGATCTGGCGGGCGCTCAGGACCGCTTGCACCAATCCGTTGGTTGATTCAGCTTTCGAAACCGGATGAACAACAACATCCAATTCCAGGTTTCTGATCAGGGAGCTGTAGCGTTCATCAACGAGAAGATGAACCGTTGCCTCTATGAATGCCCCTTTCAATGCATCCAAGGCAGACAGCATTGAAACAACGTCCCCCAGGCGTGACAGCTCGACTATAAGCAGTGACCGGATATCGACATGCCGAATCTCACTTCTCGTTCCCCTCGAACTGAAGAGTCGCAAGACCGCAATCAGCATTCTTGACAGCACTGCATCATCCTCTTGGAATGTGAATTAACCAGCACAAACCTAATGAAATGAGAGAAAAGATACAATGAAGAGCGACACAGGTGTTCGCCGGGCAGGTCGGGTAAATCCTAGTGACCCAGAGGTTGTGGTCTTGCCGCATTTCGAAATCCCACAAGTACAGATGAGGCAAGCAATAAACAAGCGGGAATAATGGGCACGCTGTACCGCGCCCAACCGACAATGAGCGCATGACTGAGAAAGAAGTAGGCGATAAGAAGGATGATCGGGCGAATCACCGGATGTGTTCGCCATAAGCGTGAGATCGAAATGAATACCAGTATCACCAGTGGGAACTGGATGAACATCAGAAAGATGGACTTCGCTGGTGACTCGCTGAGATAAAGGAACGTCAGCCCATTGATCATGACTCTTTTCAAGAAGAAAAATGGGTTTTCAAGACTTCTTGAGAAGGAGGCGGCAATAAGCAGTCGATCCCCTGTCGGGTCTGTTGATGTGAACCGCGAACCCTTGAGGATTTCGATTGTTTCGTCAAACCCCTTTTGCCAGAGCGTCATCGTTGAAAGTGGCATCTCCGACCAATGCCCCGCAATCGCATCACCCTGAATGAGATTCAACCCCAACGAAGTGTGCACAGGCACGAATTGTTTACTGACCTGATAGTTTCTGTAGGTCCATGGTACAACCACGAGTCCTGACACCACAATGATAATAAGTGCAGAACGAAGGCCCCACACACCTCTTTGCAGAATCAGAAATGCGCCAAGAACAAGTGGGAAAAGCATCATCACGGATTTTGTGAGAATAGTGACCCCGAGGACAACTCCTGCCAGAGTCAGTCGCTTGACGGTTATTCTCTCGTTGACCAATACAATCGATAGAATAACGGTTGTAACGAGAAGTGTGTGAACCGTCTCGATCCAGATACGCGAAGTATACCAGATGAGCATCGGATGAGTTGCACAAAGAAAACCGGTCCAGAGAGCAATCTTTTCGTCGAAGAGCTTGCGTGCGACAAGGAACATGATCAGGCATGTGAGCCCGTGGCACATCGCCTGAAATATCTGAACGACTGCAATGGATTTACCTCCAACAACCTGGAAGAGTCCGGCAATGATGTACGGGTAGACCGGGCCCCGGTCGATCGCCGGTGAGGTGCTGAAATTATAGACATACCCTCTCCCCTCAAAGATATTTCCAGCAAGCTCCCCGCACTTATCCGGATCTATGGTGAGGTTGAATGGTTCTTGAATCCGGGGGAAGATGATGAACGAGAAGATAAGGCTCAACCCCACTGCCATGGCGGCCACTGCAAATTGAAGTTTCATCAGCGAGGCCACCTCCACGTTGCTGAATCTACGCTGAACTGCTTTCTCTCCGTAGCAGCCGCATCAGCATATATTGCATACTCCAAAGGCATCTTTTCAGTATATGCGCCGGATAAGAACTTCTCGGCGTACCGGAACATGATGAGGGGATACTTGCATAGCGTCACCCACGCTGGAACCGACCGTCTCATGATCCGACGTTCATCCAAAGCGGCACTGGTCTGACTTCTATTCTTGCCAGTAAATGTGAAGGCTGCAAGATACGTGCTCACATACTTTGCCTTGTATCCATGTCGGAGCAAGCGGACAACAAATTCCTCGTCGGCCACATCTCTGTACTTCGTGTCAAATTGGAAATTCGCCTCAACGATTCTTCTTCTCAGGAACATTGTGCACGTGAAAAGATACAGATGTGCCGACGAGAAATAGAACCACCGGGGCTTGAAGGCTTTTCTGTAGGAGAGGAGTGCACCATCAGGCCGAACGACGAGAAAATCCCCAAAGAGAATATCAACAGCAGGGTTTTGCTCAAAGAACTCCTTGACGAACTGGAATGTGCCGGGGAGATACTGTTCGTCGCAATTCAGATAGGAGATGATCTTTCCACGTGACTGCGCAAGCCCTTTGTTCACAGCATCGTACAATCCGCGGTCATGCTCAACCTTGCAGCGAATGTCCTCGCGTTTCTTCAGCCACTCAACTGTTCCATCGGTCGAAACGCCGTCGATGATGATATGTTCATGGGAGGATCCTGCTTGATCACGAACCGATGCGCAACAGCGCTTCAAGTAGTCGAGCATGTTGAGGCTGGGCGTAATGACTGATATGTCGACTGTCTCGTTCATGAATTCATAGACTTCATTCCCCCCTGCGTTGACAACACGCCCACCACCGCTTCAGCCACATCGGACACGTTGATCCTTGTCAGGCACTCTTCTTCATCGAGGATACAGTGCATGTAGCAATTGTAGCACGGGATTCTGTGAGTCACTGCTATCGTGAGCGGGTTACCGGGGTAGGGGTAGAATCTTCCGTAGAATCCGCCACTGAGGACGCACACAGCAGGAGTTCCAACTGCCGCAGCGATGTGCAGAGGTCCCGTTTCGTTGGCAAGTAACACTGCGGCTCCTTCAATAATCGAGGCAAGCTCACGGATTGTCCAACGGCCTGCTGTGTCATGTGCACTCACCGCCGAATGCGAGAGCCGATCAGCTATGAACGCGCAGCGATCTCGTTCGTTATCACTCCCATCGATAACCCACTCGACGGGAAAGCGCTTTTGAATCTCCAGCACGGTCGCAACAAAATTCTCTGCATCCCATATTCTCTTCTCGTCGCGTGACCCGGGAACAAGTACAGCATATGGTCGAGCATCGATGGATTTCGTAAATTCCGACGCTCTTCTCCGATCACTCTCGTGAATCCAGACTTCGGTCCGATGATTGGCGTTCCCAGTGTACCCGAGATATTGCAGCATGTCATAGTTTCGGTCAATCTCGAATCTCCATTCCTCTCTGGAGGGAACGAGTTCAGTAAAATAGGGGAAGCGCCGATTGCGTTGCCGGGTTCTGTCCAAACATTGATGCGCGATCCTTCGAGGAGCATTCGTCCAGCCGATAAGGCAATCCAGATGTCGATAATCCGTTGAGTATACGGTATTAATTGCCACCTCAAACCGAAAGATCGCTAGTTTCTTGCACCAGCGCCATCGTTCAAGCGGATTTTTCTGAAACGATGAGCGAGGCAGGGCCCACACCTCATCAACCCACGGACAGTGCTCAACAAGATTGAAGGAGCTGTCCATAACAAGCATGACAATGTGCCCATCCGGAAAGAGCTCCCGATAGGATGCAAGGCTTGCACTGAACAGAACGAGATCGCCGATAGCATCGGGTCGAAACAGGAGTATTCTTTGGTTGTCTTTTTCAGACTTCTCAGAAGTACGTGCAACAAATGAACTGATGTACAGACAGTAATTGAATAGCCGGCTTGCGAGAGAAAGCAGGCGCTCTGCAACATTTCTCAAATCAAGACCTCTTGGGCATACGATGTCTTCGTGCGCAATAGCATCTTTTCTGCTGCCAATGATGCGCGCTCAACGAAGAGACAGCCATATCAATTGTCCACCATGCTCTTCAAGCGCCTGAGCAGTTTGCGAAGTCGGTTCTTCACTCGTCGGGATATTGGTGCATAAGAGAGCTCAAATGCGCGCTTCACGTATTCGTTATCCAGTTCAACGCTTGGGCAATGCTTCAACGGAAACTCCATGACGTGAAGAGGTAATGCTGCAACTGCTGCATCCTTTCTCCGCGTGTGTGT
>CAYPVN010000070.1:2354-9157 GCA_964414155.1 uncultured Chitinophagales bacterium | reverse complement strand
GCCGCATGCGTGGTTCAAGCTTGGACAGATCCAAGCAAAGTTCGGCAGGGTGGCGGACGCACGGCGTGCGTTCGAGAAGGTGAAGGAATATGATGATTATGATTTTCAAGACCGGCTCGAAGCGCGGGTGAAGGAGGAGATGGGGAAACTCGGGCCGGCGCAATGATGTGCTGCTGTCAAACACGCCGACTCAATCGAGGACGATTGACCTACTGCGAGGATGTTTTGCTTCTTTCCCACTTACCTGTTATACTGCGTGACATTTAATCCCAGCTAAACACCTCACTGCAACTCATTGAAGGGGAGAATTACTGAATGCGTACAACCTTCATCTTGATAGTGTTTCTCTGCTCGGCCGTGCTGGCTCAACCGAAGTCCGATGCCAACGTTGAAACCATCGCCGGAAAAACCAGCGGAATGCAAAAGCATGACGGTTTCATTCCATTCTACTGGGATGCACAAGGCGGGAAGATTTTTCTCGAGGTAAGCAGATGGGATTGGGAATTCCTCTACGTGAATTCGCTATCGGCGGGAGTTGGTTCGAACGATATTGGGCTCGATCGGGGACAGCTGGGCGGAAGGCGTATTGTGAAGTTCCAGCGCAGCGGTCCGAAAGTGCTGCTCATCCAGCCGAATTACGACTACCGCGCAATCTCCGATAATCCCGACGAGCGTCGCGCCGTTGAGGAAGCGTTTGCACAATCAATACTCTGGGGCTTCGATGTTGTTGCGACCCGGGATTCAGCCGTCCTCATCGATGCGACGGGATTCTTTCTCCGGGATGCACACGATGTAGTGGGTACGTTGAAACGGACGAACCAGGGACAGTACAGACTTGATGCTTCTCGCTGTGCATTCTATTTGCCCCGGACAAAGAACTTTCCGAAAAATTCCGAAGTGGAGGTTACGCTAACCTTCACCGGCGACGAGCCTGGCAACTGGGTTCAGCAAGTTGTTCCTACCCCGCAGGCGATCACGGTCAGGCAGCATCATTCATTTATTCAGCTTCCGGATGCAGGCTACACTCCCCGCGTGTTTGATCCTCGCGCAGGTTTGTATTGGATGAGCTACCAGGATTACGCAACACCGATCACCGAGCCCATCGTGAAACGCTTTATCACACGTCATAGACTTCAGAAAAAAGACCCCGGAGCGGCGGTGAGTGAGGCGGTGAAGCCAATTGTCTACTACGTTGACCGTGGCGCGCCGGAACCGATCCGCTCAGCATTGCTGGATGGCGCAAGGTGGTGGAACCAGGCCTTCGAAGCGGCGGGATACATAGATGCGTTCCGTGTCGAGCTTTTGCCGGAAGATGCCGATCCAATGGACCTACGTTATAACGTCATTCAGTGGGTGCATCGGGCGACGCGGGGATGGTCGTATGGAGCCTCAATTGAGGA
The DNA here is from genome assembly GCA_964414155.1 of uncultured Chitinophagales bacterium. Lineage (GTDB taxonomy): Bacteria > Bacteroidota > Ignavibacteria > UBA10030 > UBA6906 > CAYPVN01. The sequence continues at coordinate 7,757 of CAYPVN010000070.1, read as the reverse complement.
TCCGCGCACAGGGGAGATTCTCAAGGGACACGTATCGCTCGGCTCGCTCCGCGTCCGTCAGGATTTCCTGATCGCTGAGGGATTTGTTGCAGACTATGAAGAGAGAAAAGTAACCGACCCGGCGATGCAAGAGATGGCACTGGCAAGGATACGGCAGCTCTCCGCTCATGAAGTCGGGCACACGCTCGGATTGCAGCACAACTATATTGCAAGCACTGTCAACCGCGCCTCGGTAATGGATTATCCGCACCCGCTTGTGACACTGAACGATGACTCGACGCTCGACCTCCACAATGCATACGCTGCGGGGATTGGTGAGTGGGATAAGGTCGCCATCGCGTACGGTTATCAGGACTTCCCAAAGGGAACCAATGAGCAGAATGCTCTCAATGATATCATACGTAAGACAGCATCCCGTGGACTGATTTTCCTTTCTGATCAGGACGCCCGGCCGCAGGGAAGCGCTCATCCTCAAGCGCATCTTTGGGACAATGGAGCGAATGCAGTCGTTGAACTGAACAGGATCATGCAGGTGCGTGCTGTGGCGCTGAAGCAATTCTCCGAAAAGCGCATCCGTCCCGGCATGCCGATGGCGACATTGGAGGATGTGCTGGTGCCTCTGTATCTCAGTCATCGTTATCAGATCGAGGCGGCAGTGAAAGTGCTCGGCGGGTTACAGTACACGTATGCGCTCCGCGGCGATGGACAGGTTCCCACAGCGATGGTTCCCGCCGATGAGCAACGCCGGGCCTTCAATGCACTATTGACAACTCTGGAACCCGAGGCACTTGCACTTCCGGAGCGAATCCTCACACTCATTCCACCTCGTCCCTCCGGCTACGGGGAAACCCGGGAACTCTTCAAAGGCCGCACGGACATGACATTCGATCCACTGGCGGTTGCAGAGGTTCCCGCTAATCTCACGGTCAGCCTCATACTTCATCCGGCACGATGCGCGAGACTGGTGGAGTACCATTCACGCGACAAGAATTGTCCGGGACTGGACGAAGTGATCGGTCGTTTGCTCTACGCGACCTGGTACGCGCCGCATGGCAGCGGCTATCATGCAGAGATTCGTCGTGTTGTGGATGGGACTGTGCTCAACAATCTTCTCGCGCTGGCTTTGAATGATGGTGCAAGTTCACAAGTCCGGGGTATTGCATTGCTCAAAGTCTCGGAGTTGAAAGCGTGGCTCATTCCTAAAACAAATGGACTGAAGGATCAGGACCAGCTCGCGCATTTCACGTTCGCTCTTTCTCTCATCAAGACATTCGAAGAGAACCCCAAGGACCTGAAATTCACGAATCCCGTCGTTCCCCCCGCGGGTCCCCCTATCGGTGGGTTTGACTGCGACTTAGAGTGACAGCCAAAAACGAGGATTGAATCCCTAATTCCTCATTTTGTCTGTTTCAATCGAGACGGGATCGTCTGACAGGTGGTTCTCCTCACGTAATCATAAATGGTTCGTTCCCTCTCAAGATACTCCCAATCCCTTAAATTCCTTGACTTTCCACGCATTATTGCTTAGATTTCAACGTTTTTCTCAGTTGCACGACCCTTTCAAAGGTGGGAAATGACCGATGGTGGCACCAAAGCGATTGTTAAGGTCGTCAGACGAAAGCTGCTTACTGTCAATGGCATCGTCGCTCTGGTTGGAATTCTAGCGCTCATCATTGGTCTTTTTCTTGGTTCGCCGGTGGGGCGGATCATCTGTGGAATTATTCTCCTTGGCGCTGCCGCGTACAGCTTTATCATATGGAGAATAAAGAAGCACCCATTTTTGGGCGTGTCCGGGACGAACGAAGAGGACTTGTATTCACAATCCCCCGAAGGTAATATGAAAAAATTACTCTTTGATGATTACCAATCATCCGGCAGTAAGTTCGTGGTGAAGGAGATCGAAGAGAGTGAGACTGTAGTACCTTCAACAAAGTCGGTTCAACCCGTGGTGATTACATCGAGGGAAGAGAAGGTGAGGGAATTTGAAATCGGCGATTTCTTCGATCTCGAGTCGGACATCTTCCGCAACGATGCGGAGCCGCGCAGCGAGTTCAACTTCCTATTGAATAAGGTGCTGCTTGCTGTGAGGGAGTTCTTGTTTGCCCATTCGGTGGCGTTCTTCTGGGCGAACCGCGAAAAGGGACAGATGGTGCTCGAAGCATCTGCGTCCGGCAGCCAGAACTTCATGACGGCGAAGCGGTTTCCTATCGAGACAGATATTGTAAGTCAAGTGGCGAACAACGGGAAGCCGCAGATCCTCGGCCGGGTGAATCCGGTTTCCGAAAAAGACCTTGTGCGCTATTATGATTCGCCTGAGTATATCAAATCGATTGTCGCCGTGCCCGTGTATTTTCTGAAGGGATCGAATGATCAGCTGCCGATTGGGGTGATTGTTGCTGACAGTAAAGCAGAGGATGCGTTCGGGGCAGAGACGCTCGGCTTGCTGGGAAACTTCACGAAACTTGTCTCGGCATTGGTCAAGAGTTACACAGATAAGTATGACCTGCTGCTGGATTCAGAGTTGCTGACCTCGATCCGCCGGTTGCAGGATAAAGTGAAATCCAATCCAAGCGAATACACGGTGCTCACCGTCCTCGCGGAGGAAGCGAGCCGGCTGGTGAACTGGGACTACCTGACGATCATCATGTACAATGAGGAACAGAAGGGGTGGGTTCTGCAGAAGGTGGTGAACAAGGGAGGAGATTCCTATGTTGTGCCGGATCAGCTTATCGACGTGAGCAATAGCATCGTCGGTCGTGTCATCAAGACAAACAAGGTTGAATCTGTGGACGATTTAGGAGCGAAACAGCCGATGCGTTTCCATGCCTCGGAAAGGATAGACTCATCGGGGTCGTTTCTCTCTGTCCCAATCAGCTCGCTGAATCGCTGTTACGGAGCCCTGACGCTTGAAAGTCGGAACAAGTCCAACCTCTCGGGTAACGAAGTCGAAACGATTTACAGGCTGGTTGAGAACGCAGCTGCGTCGCTCGAAGTGTTGTACATGAATGATCTTGTGAAGGATTATGTGATCGTCGATCATCTGACCGGATCATTCACCCGAAAGCATTTCCTGAAGAAGGTGGAGGAGGAAGTCCAGCGGGCGGATAACTTTGGGATGGAGCTGGCATCGGTGTACATAGCCATTGATGGCATGGAGGAGCAAGTGGTCCGGTACGGGAAAGATGGTTTCGATTCCATCCTGAACCAGGTGGCAAGAATCGTCAGGAGCAACATCCGCTTGTACGACGTTGTCGGTAGGCTGGACGTGGACCGGATTGGCGTGCTGCTGATTAATACTGCAGCAAGCGATGCCTATCTCTGGGCGGAGAAAATCCGGAAGCAGATCGCAAGCAACGTGATCAGTCTCGGCGGAAAGAGTTTCTCCATCACCGTGAGCGCCGGTGTCTGTGGCCATGCGGAGGGGATGCATAAAGAGGATCTTATTTCTGGAACGGACCAGGTGCTGCACAAGGCGATCGAGAATGGCGGTAATCTGGTGAGAGTGTTTTAATTTTCTTTGAAAGGAAGAGGTGTACGAGATGGCTAAACAACAATCATTCGCCGACAAGGCAATGAAACACGCCGCGATGAAAGGAACCAAATGCCCGGTCTGCGGAACGATCTACCAGCCGATACTAATGGTATCGTCCGAACGATCCGGAGCGAGCACGGCATGGAAGTTCAATGAACGTCGCGTGCAGGTCTGCAAGTGCAACGAAAAGCAAATCTATTCTTGAGAGATAACTCTCAAGTCTAAACTTTCCGTCACGCTCCTCGTATTGGAGTGAGTGGTTGGCGGAATGCTCCACGAACTTCTCTCCGACTTGCTGTCAGGTCGGGTGACAAACACGTTCAACCACGAAGAAGACCATACTCATAATTCTCGACGGTGTTGGAATCGGTGAGCTTCCTGATGCGCATGTCTATGGCGACGTCGGGAGTCATACACTGGCAAACACTGCGCGTGCTGTCGGTGGGTTGCGGATCCCGAACCTTGAGTCACTCGGATTGGGGAACATCGCCGAGATCGAAGGTGTGAAACCCGTATCTGCGCCGCGCGCAAGCTATGGGAAGATGGTAGAAGTATCGAAAGGGAAGGATAGCACCACCGGCCACTGGGAAATTGCAGGCCTTATCACTGATAAGGAGTTTCCAACCTTCTCACAAGGGTTTCCGAAAAGTCTGCTCGAACAGTTTCTTCAGGTAACTGGGTGCAAAGGGTATCTCGGCAACACCGTTGCATCGGGGACGGCGATCATACAAGAGTTGGGTGCAGAGCACGTCAGGACGGGGTTCCCCATTGTCTACACATCGGCCGATTCGGTCTTCCAGATCGCTGCGCACGAGGAGATTATTCCGTTACCACAGTTGTACGAAATTTGCCAGCGCACACGGGATGAAGTGTGTATCGATGATTTCGCTGTCGGACGTGTGATTGCACGACCGTTCGTCGGGAAGAACGGAACGTTCACGCGAACGGCAAACCGGCGTGATTTTTCTGTTCAGCCGCGAGGAGTGACAGTGCTCGACCTCCTTATGAAGGCGGGGATTTCGACAGTGAGTATTGGGAAAGTGGATGATCTGTTCGCGGGGCGGGGTCTCTCAACAAAGATCCATACGAAGAGTAATGCCGAGGGAATCGATTGTATTGTGCGGGAGAGTAAGGGAATGGAATCCGGGCTGATCTTTGCAAACCTTGTTGATTTCGACATGCTCTACGGGCATCGCAATGACCCGAAAGGATTTGCCTTGGCCCTCGAAGAGTTTGATCGGGCGATTCCGCGGATACAAGAAACACTTAGCGCGGAAGACATGTTGATTATAACGGCCGATCACGGGAACGATCCGGTGACCCCGAGTACCGATCATTCGCGTGAATACGCGCCGTTGTTGTGTTTCATGAAGTCTAAGACTGTGGGGGCGAACCTCGGCGCGAGGAAAACATTTGCCGATCTTGGCAAGACCATTGCCGGGTTTTTCGGCGTGCCCAATTCTTTGGCAGGGGAGAGCTTCCTTTCATTAGCAGCTTGAGTATGGGCGATCATCGCGCAAGCGTTGAGTTCGAAGGTATGGTGGATGAGCACGGGAGGATCGCCGTGCCTCCGGCAGTGCTGGCCGGTCTCGACCGGAGTTCCCGCTCCACCTTGCACGTACGGCTGACCAGCAAGGTGATCAATACGGCGCTCAGGAAAAATGACGTCACTGAAGAAGAGATCGATCGTATCGCGGTCTTGCAGTTGGAGCCTCGAGGGCAGGTCGTGAAGTTTCTGCTGTCGGAAGGTGCATTGCAAGGTGATCGTCCCTTCAAGAAAAGGGGCGCGCAGCGTTGAGCGTTCCCAGAATTGTGGTGCATACGGATCTGTTTCTCGATCATCTCTGCGGTGACGATCATCCGTCGATCTT
>CAYPVN010000070.1:0-2254 GCA_964414155.1 uncultured Chitinophagales bacterium | reverse complement strand
TGCATACGGATCTGTTTCTCGATCATCTCTGCGGTGACGATCATCCGTCGATCTTGCGGCAGGCGATAAACAAGTTCTTTTGTTATGCGACCGTATTCCAGGCGATCGAGTTGTTTTCGCTTGCCCGAACCAAGAAAGAGATGGCGGCTATTGAGGATTCCATGGCAGCGATGAAACTGCTGGGACTCAGTCCAAAAAATGCGAAGAAGTATGGTGAGTTGATAACGTCGAAGTCGAAACATGATCGGTGGAACCTGTTGATCGCAGGACTGTGTGTTGAGAGCCGCTTGCCGCTGTTGACAGCACACCGTCGGGATTTTGCCGGTGTGAAAGGGCTGCAGATCGTGGCGCCAGCTCTCATTGCGAGACATGCAACCGGCGCGGAGATACTCAGGGCGCTGTAAGTATTGAAGAATTCTCTAATCAAAAGAGTGAGCGAACCATGATTCTCGGAAAAGTTGTCGGTACAGTATGGGCGACCCGCAAGGACGAAGAGCTTGTAGGGCTGAAGTTTCAGATCGTGAAGCATGTCGATCTGGATTACAAACTCAAGGACACGTTCGTCGTTGCAGTTGATACGGTGCAGGCGGGTGTCGGCGATGTCGTGCTCATGTGCAGTGGCAGTTCCGCGCGGCAGACCACGATGACGAAGAACAAACCGGTCGATGCTGTGATTATGGCCGTTGTGGACAAGATCGACGTTGCGGACTGACTATGTTTTTCGCTCAAGTCATCGGCACAGTCTGGGCAACACGCAAGGATGAGAGCCTGAAGGGCTTCAAGCTTCAGTTCATCCAGCCCCTGAACGGCAAGCGCGAGAGGGCCGGCGATCCTATTGTTGCCGTCGATACAGTTGGCGCCGGCCCGGGTGAAACAGTCATGTACATAACGGCTCGGGAGGCTGTCATCCCGCTGCCGGTGGATATGGCGCCTGTCGATGCAAGCATTGTCGGTATTGTGGACAGCATTGATCTAGCAGTAACTGAATTCTGAGTTGTAAACGAGAGGGGAATGAATGGCAAAGATAACAAAGCAGTATACGAATCGGGAGAGCCAGTCGCTCGACAAGTATCTGCAGGAAATAGGCAAAGTTGATCTGCTGAAGTCTGAGGAGGAAGTCGAGCTCGCGCAGAGGATCAAAAAGGGAGACCAGCGCGCGCTTGAGAAGCTGACGAAGGCAAACCTTCGCTTCGTCGTCAGCGTTGCAAAGCAGTACCAGAACCAGGGCCTGTCGCTCGGCGACCTGATCAACGAGGGAAATCTCGGATTGATCAAGGCCGCGAAGCGGTTCGATGAGACGCGCGGATTCAAGTTCATCTCGTATGCAGTCTGGTGGATTCGTCAGTCCATCTTGCAGGCGCTGGCCGAGCAGTCGCGCATCGTGCGTTTGCCGCTCAACCGGGTCGGAGCGCTCAACAAGATCGGCAAGGCGTTCAGCTCGCTGGAGCAGGAGTTCGAGCGTGAACCAAGCGCAAGCGAGCTGGCGGAAGAGCTGGACATGTCCCTCTTCGAAGTGTCCGACACGCTGAAAATTTCCGGCCGGCATCTCTCGATGGATGCGCCGTTCGCGCAGGGAGAGGACAACCGTCTGCTCGATGTTATCCAGGACGAGCGCCAGCCCGCGCCGGATAATGAGCTGATGAAGGAATCGCTGAGCAAGGAAGTGGAGCGGGCGCTTTCAACATTGAGCGACCGTGAAGCGGAAGTCATCAGGCTGTACTTCGGGTTGGGAAGGGAACACTCACTCACGCTCGAAGAGATCGGTGAGAAATTCAAGCTCACTCGTGAGCGTGTCCGCCAGATCAAAGAAAAAGCTATCCGGCGGCTGCGGCATGCCTCGCGCAGCAAGCAGCTCCGGGCCTACCTTGGATAAAAGCCGTCGGTCAGCACGCCATCACCAGAGTGGTAGAACGACCGTCCCTGGTCGTTCGCTAAGATCTGATGAATGTTCTGGTTATTCCTGATAGTCGAGCAGGGACGCTCGACCCACGCAGGTTTGATAGAAGCCTCCTTGACGGAGGCTTTCTTTTTTTGTACCATCACTTCATGTTGAAAGGGATTGGGTCAGCAGTAAATCAGAGCCACAACGCGGCATCGCCAGCAGTTGTGCTGGTGCTGCTTGTGAGCGCAGTTGTCGCAGGCTGTTCATCCTCCACACCCCGTTTCCGATCCACCGATAGTGCACCCGAACGCATCATCCAGGAAGACGACGAATTCCGATTCGCTTCAAAGATCAAAGAGGAAGAAAAACGCG
>CAYPVN010000069.1:6366-9214 GCA_964414155.1 uncultured Chitinophagales bacterium | reverse complement strand
AGGAATGGATATTCAGAGAGACGCTCTGCCAAGTCAGCTGCAGAGGTATTCTCGACCAGAGAAATGGCCTCCTGAATCTGGCTTGAGCAATTGCCATAATCTCGCCATCCGCACTCCTCTGGTGAGCCACAGAGAAAGATCACGTCGCAATAGGTTTGCATAATCAGGCCTTACGTCCTACAGAAGAGATTTCCACCCTCCGAACTTCACGCATCCACGGATAAACCAAGAAAGATACCACCAAGGAAGAATTACCAACGCTACCGTTTCGTGAAGTCTCCACAGACGAAACGCTCGACCTCCTTGGAACTTGAATCGAAGTACAAGATATGGGACTACAGCGACAGAAGCACTTGTCATTGCAATTATTTCCTCGCGAAGGCTTATTGAAGTTACAACCAAAGCCGACATGACACAAAACAATACGCAGCTATAATGCATTGGGCGGCCGAATGTGAGAGGCCCTATGCTTTTGCGTTCAATGTGTGCACGATACAGTTTCGGGTGCTTGCGATAGAGCAGCGGATCGAACATATACCGGCGAACATGTGTAAAGTAGCTTTGAACAGTTGTGAAGATTTGAGGGTGCCATGCGATCACGTCGGCTGCCTGAACTGATCGGAAACCTGCTCTCAAACACCGAAATCCAAGATCTGAGTCGTCCCTGAAAAAAATTCCGGTCGAAGGATCATGAAAATCCGGGTCCATTCCACCTATCTGAAGCAGTGCACTCTTACGAAACAAGATTGCCGCCGTGATGAAACCCTGGACGGCCGACATTCGGACCAAGGGTTTACCCGTTCCTTCTATCAACAAGGTGGATTCAACCACGGCAACATCTGATTTGAGAAAATAGGCCTGTGCCCGTTCAAGAAAATCTTCGCGGCATACAATGTCATCGTCCATAAAGCCGACGATTTCCCCTTTGGCCAGTTCAATCCCTTTGTTCCGAGCATGGGGTGGACCGCAATGCGGTGTTTGTACATAGGTAATCTGAAATGGGTAATGTGATGTCCTCCCGACTTCGGAAGTACCATCTGTCGAGCCGTCGTCAACAATAATGACCTCAAGTGTAGAGCGATCGATCAATTGTTTTGCGAGCGAATTAAGACATCGCACAAGAAATTCTTTTCGGTTGTAGGTTGGAATGACAATGCTCATGAGTATTCCAGGCATCGTTCCTTATTTCCTCCCTGGAACAACAATGCGAAGAGTGCCTAAGTAGCCCCGTACCGACGAAAGCGCCGTTTCTCGAAGCGATGGCTGAAAAGCAGCCACAATGAGCCATACCACAACGCGAATCAGTGAGCGACAGAAAATCAAGATACGAAACAGCACAGTGCGGCCGACGCCATAGTGGATCGTTGAAAACTGCAAGAGGCTTTTGTGATAATACATCAACCGATGTTCATCGAAATGCCCCCTTATTTCTCCGCCGAGATGAATAATCGTAACTGACGGGCATAGACAAACCCTCCAACCTGCTTTTTTCATTCTCCAGCACCAATCCACTTCTTCAAAATACATGAAAAATCGATCGTCAAAGGAGCCAACTTCTGCGAGAGTGCCGGATCGAACGATAAGGCAGGTTCCTTGAACATAATCCACAGATCGAGGCGATCTGCCGTCTTCATATCCTTCCTTGTGGCGACCAAAAATCCGGGAGCGTGGAAAAAGGCGATCGAGGAAAACGGACTCCACGAACATGTTCCATAGTCCAGGGAATTTCACACCTGTTGGCTGAACTTTGCCGTCACTGTTAAGAAGGGTTGTCCCCGCCGCTCCGCAATTATCATGGGAGTCCATAAATGCCACCAATTCATCAAGGCTCCCATTTCGTACAATCGTATCTGGGTTCAAGAGCAACAGATACCGGCCTTGCACAACTTTGAACGCCTGGTTGTTCGCTGCGGCAAACCCTTTGTTCTCCCTGTTGATGATAATCCGGCCTTGTGGACAAGCCTTCTGAACAAACTCAACCGTTCCATCTGACGAATTGTTATCAACAACGATGAGTTCGTAGGAGGATTTGATTGGATTGTTGAAAATGGATCCGAGACATTGATCAAGATGCCTCCGAGAATTGAAGCTGACAATGATGATCGAAAGATCAACCATGATATGCCAGCCCTGTTAACTGTGCGTACCAGCGTGAAGCGCGATTCACGGCTCCAGCCAGAGTCGAATCTGAATCATATACCTTGGAACTCATTAGAGCCATGATTTCCCTGTCCGGCACCTTGCGACTTGACTGAATCTCAGAGCGCCGCCTCGCCACCCATTTCGCATGTACGGCAAACCAGAAGTACGAACGCAGGATGCCCTTCAATGACTTTCTCGCTGCCAAAATGCTCAGCAGGATTTTCAGCACGGCATCGGCAAATAAGTATGGTGTCAGCCAAAGAAGAGTCACTCCCTTATAAAACAGGAGACAATTTAGCAATCTATTCCTTTCCTGGAAGAACGTCACTAGCGAGGATGACTGTTGGCGGACAGATGCGCTTCCCCGATGAAATACAACCGAGTTCTGTGCCATTTTTACATCAAAACCTCTCTGTCGGAGAAGCCATGACAGATAGACGTCTTCGTGATAGAGGAAGTATTCATCAAGGAATGGCTGGGGGATATCCGATCTCCGAAACATCAATGACGCCCCACTTGCAAAAAACACGGTGGAGAGATCGCTGAACTCCCTCATTACATTGTAGCCAAGATAATTGATTGTTCCATTCATCTCATAGAATATTTCAGGTACGCCATCAGTCACGACCCTGGAGGTTACAAGAGCGACCCTCGCAGACTCCAGTGCTTGCAGTAGGCCCGGAAGCCACCCCTTGTCAACTATCGT
>CAYPVN010000069.1:0-6266 GCA_964414155.1 uncultured Chitinophagales bacterium | reverse complement strand
ATGATGGACGATGACGACGCTAATAAGCGGCAATTCACTGTCATTGTTTGATCGAAGAAGCGCCAAGTAATTCGCTATAGATCTTTTCAGTGTGTGTAATCATTGCGTGGACAGAAAACTCGGCTTCAGCGCGAGCCTGACCAAGCTTCCCCATCCGTTTCCGCATTTCACCGTCTTCAACAAGACGTCTTAATGCCACCGCCAATTGTTCGACGTTTCGGGGATCGACTAAAAAACCTGTTGTTCCATCTCTTACAACCTCATTCACTCCGCCGACTCTTGTGGCTACAACCGGACAACCCGCAGACATTGCTTCGAGGAGGCTCACAGGCAGTCCTTCGAAAAGCGAAGGCAATGCAAAAATGTCGAACATATGAAAGTACGCCGGAGTATCCCGTTGAAAGCGAAGGAATAGAACTCTTGGAATACTCAACTCCCTCACTTGACTCTCTAACTCTCCTTTCCTGCTACCGTCACCAACAATAACCAACCATACATGATCGAACATCGCGTGGAGTGTGTCTGCAGCTTGGAGAAGAAAGCCGAGGCCCTTCTGTTCTTCAAGACGCCCCAGGAAGCCAATCACGATATCCGTGTCAGGAATTCCCAGTTGGGTTCGCAGGGTCGCATCCGTCTCAGCCTGTCGAAACCGGTCAGTGTCAATTCCATTATGGACCACAACAACCTTGCTTGCATGCATGAAGGGAAAAAAGCCGACCGAGAACTGCTTAACGTGGTCTGATACGGCAATAATTCTCGAAGCAAGCGTGCAACTGATCCCATACCACACTTTTTGGAAAGCAGGTAACCAGTGATAGGTATTATGAATCGTCTCCACACATCGAGCATGCAACAAGAAACCAAGCATCAGACCATACCAATTGAAATGGTTGTGTACGATATCCGGTCTGAAATTTCTCCCAAACTTCAGGAGTTTCTGGAATCGCTTCCATCTCGTTGACCCATCATAGCATAGGACGTGCACGCCGGCCAACGATCTGATCTCGTTTGCAATCATTCCTTCAACTCTGTAAGCAACCGCGACCTCATATTTATCCTTGTCGAGGAACTTCGCATACATCAGAATGACTTCCTCGAGTCCACCCTTGTCAAGGTAATGAGTAATGATGAGAGTCCGAATCCGACGATCCTGCCACTTCGCTTGCAATGACATTCAGCTTACTTCCAGCACAAGATTCTAAGGGAATCATTAAACGTCATCTGAACGGAATTCCGACCTTTTAACAGACGGGACGTAACCACATTCTTCAGGTAACCTAACGTTATCTTCCGACAATATGGAAATGTCGCCACTTTCACTGAGCGAAATCGCACTCTCGAAACAAGTCTTGCTGCGCTCTTCCGACTGTACAAACATATGTGAGATCTGGGCTTCACAAGATCAGCGTTCTCTCGGTAAACACGTTTTGTGAAAAATCCATCCACATTGGGGGTTTCGACAATCAATATCCCGCCCGGCTTGAGTACTCGATGAATTTCATTCAGGTACTCTCTTGGATGCGTTAAATGTTCAAGCACGTCAAACATCGTAACTGCATCAAAGTGATCTGATGGAAGGTTTGCGTTCAGCAGTGAACCCTCAATAATGGTGAGGCCGTTGTTCCTTCCTTCGCGCACCGCCCATGACGAGATCTCGACGCCAACAGCGTTCCATCCTCGAGTCTGAGCAATCTTGAGAAGGCCACCTGGCCCACATCCAACATCACAATACGCTCCCGGGTTCGTACGGGCATGCCGCTCCACAAGTCCGAAATAGTCTTCGCGCAAGCCCTCCGTGCACTGCGCGTAGTAATCGCGGTAACCGCTTGTCGATACTGACGCGCCCTCCTGCACAAAGTAGGATTTTTGGGAGTAGAATTCGATCAACTCCTGCTCTGTCAGCCGGGGGTTCTCATAGACGAGCGAACATTCCACGCAACGGACGTAGCGGGAGCCTTCCTTCGTCCAAAGATACCCCGCCTTCTCTTCACCACAAACCGGGCATGCGACATTCTCCATCAAGATCTCTTTCGCGCAATAAGCAGGTAGCCCAGTGTCAGGTCGGGGTTATAGAACATTGAATCAAGCCGTCGCGAAACAATTTGTGCCGGACCGAAAACCAATCTGGCAAGATGAGTCCGCCACCGTGCATGGGAATTCGGGAGATACGCCATCAAGGCCAGCATCTGCCCAATCGCGATAAATGCGCCATATCGTTCTTCAAGAAGAAGGACTTCAAGTCCATTCGTTCCGCAGAGCAATTCCAGCGCATACCGCGTAAATCGATAGTAATCGTGTGGCTTTTCATGAAGACACCACAGTTGCGGGGCTGTGAGAACCAGGATTCCCTTAAGTTTTAGAACCCGTGAGGCTTCGGCCATGAATATTTCTGGGCTTCGCACGTGTTCAATAGCCTGATTTGAAATAACAGTTTCCACCGACCATGATTTGAACGGTAGCGCAAGGGAATCTGCGCAGACATCGACCTGTTTGTTATTCCCCCGGTCAATATCCATCCCAATATGTGATAATACCTGCTTTGCAAAAAGAGCTGCATAGGGTTTTTGTCCGCAACCAATGTCAAGCACAATCCCTTTCACGTAAGGGACTGCTTTCATCATTGCAAGATTCAGAGACTCTTTTTCGAGCTCAACCGGATTTTTGAAGAATCTCATTATCGACATGCGTTCACTTTACCAGAAGTTTAGCCAACGACTATTGAGCTCTGGTATTCAAGTAATAAGCCACAGAGATTATTAGGGCGACGAACATGCCAAGCGAAAAAGAGGCAGCGGCTCCATGCGCAGCGAAGAGTGGCACCAGGTACGCATTTCCGGCAATGGTAACAAGAACTGAAATCGCTGACATGATCGGAAACACCTGCGACTTGTTCAACGCAAACAAAGTGGCATTGAAAGGATAAGCAAGAACAGTAAAAATAAGCCCAATGCAAAGGATTTGGAGCACGGTCGCAGCTTCCGAGAATCCCGGACCGAATAACAAATTCACGATGGGCCTCGCAATTAAACTTGTCAGGGCAATACCGCCAACAATCAAACCGACGACAACGAAGGCATTGCGTTGCTTTCGTTTTATCACATCTAGGGACAGCGATGATGATATTTCTGAAAGCAATACGGACATGTAAGAACCGGCAACGAGGTTCATGAGACCGAACACTTTTGACGCCGCGCCATAGATGCCGAGCGCGTGAGCGTCGGATAATCCACCCACAAACACAACATCCAGCTTTCCACCGATCAGAGTGATGCCCTGATATAACGAAATCCACCTGGTAAATGAGATCATTTCACGTTGGAGGCTCCTGTCCGTTTGCCAAAAGGGGAATTTCTTGAGCGGCGAAAACCCGTACATGACGATCAGAAACAAAACGAGTGCCGCGATCTCGATCCAAACCAACATCAGCACCGAATATGTAGCAAGAACAAAAACGGCAAGCAGAACCATGACCAGCTTGGTCACGGAGCGGGAAGAAACAAGCAGCGAGTAGAGCCGAAACTGTTTGAATGATTGATAGATCGGCGTGAAGACTCCTGCCACAATTCCCACAGCGCAGCCGATAAGAGAGAGTCGAAAATACAATTCTACGTTCTTATCAACATGGCTGAACACAGCATCAACGATAGTGTTCAGGAAGACAAGCGCCCCCAAGAGCACAACGCCACCGACGAGCAGCTTCCAGCGAAACACGATCGCAACCACGGTTTCAAGTTTCCGCTGATTGCCTTCCGCGATGCTTTGCGAACCAAACCGCACAATGGAACTGCTGACACCTAGATCGGCAAGGTCTGTAAGCATTGCCATCAGCGAAACGATCAGGATGTAAACACCATAGTCGGCAACGCCAAGATACCGGGCAAGAATCCCTGCAATGATTGCCCCGATGATCCCATTTGTTGCAGATGACGATCCAAGCCAGAAAGTATTTCCGATCGTCCGAGACTGCATTCCCCTTCTTGCGAGTTCACCAAGTTTGTTCAATATCTCTTTCACTACTCTGTCAATCGGCGTTGTTGATGGCATTCACGAACGCATGGGCATGAATTTGCCATGAATGCGACTTTGCGACGTCCATGCGCTTCGCAACCCGCTGGGAATTCTTTTCTTCGACAGCCCTTTTCAGAGCCTCGGAGAATGACTTGGCGGAATCCCCAAACAGGACCAACTCATTCTTGACAAACGGTATCAATTCATCAATTGGAGTTGATACAACCGGCTTCCCCATCGCAAAGTATTCAAATACTTTCACAGGGTTTGTTGACTGTGCAATATCGCCACCGATAAAGGGAATAATGCACACATCAAATTGTTTGATGTAGGCAGGAATATCGGAATACGGTTTTTGCCCCAGCCAATGGATGTTCGGCCGAGTTTGAAGCTGTTTGATCCGTTCTGAAGATTCAGCAGGACCGACAAAGACAAATGCCATGTCAGGAATCATCCTCGCAATCTCCGCAATGAGCTTGTAGTCCATCCACCCCGCAATGCTGCCAACATAGCCAACGATGGGGTGTTTGAGTGATCGCAGCACCTCCGGAGGCTCCGCCTTCGCTCCCTGATCCTGAAACCAATCGTAATCCACACCATTAGGAATGCGATGAATCGGGCGATCCGGCTTTTTAAGACGCAGATGCTCTTCAAGTTTCGCAGCCGTAGTCACAACGCAATCCGCCTTGCGGACAAGTTGATCTTCGTATGAGCGGAATCGATTAACAGAGGACTTTCCCGCATACAGTATCACGTCATCGATACAGTCATAACAGATTTTCGAAAAGTCCCCTTTCTCCACAACTCTCCCCCAGAACGGATTCTGGAAGATGGCAACAGTTTCATTTTCATTCGCTCTCAAGACTTCTTTCCTCAAAAATTGGCGGTATGCGGAGGCCATCATTGCCTCGAGGAGCGTCGAATTCGCACGATTGACTGGAAACGTGAGAGGAAGCGAAACAACCTGCACCGAGGGGGACAACGGTTGATCTGCCGCCGCTTTCTTTGTCCGACTATTCAATCGTGACAACACGGCGAGCAGATGATACCACAGACTGGAGAGAACCGCCCTGACAAAGCCCTTCCGCCTGCCCGACAGGTATTCCTTAAAACCTGTTGGTTGGATGTAGGTTACTGGTATTGACATCAAACGGAATTGTTCTGCAAGCTTCTGCGGGCGCTGGTGAAGAAAATCGTAGGCGATCGGAGCGAATAGATAAATGTGCATTCAGGATGGTTTCCGACAAACCCAGAGTGTTCCGCAACAATGTAACCACGGGGAGATGCTACCAAGTAAAGCATTCAAGACTTTTCCAATCCTGTTCAGCTCCCACAATCTGGACGGATGTTGAAGAAATCGAGAATCGATCCAAAGGCCCATGTTCTTTGGCGGCAAAAAATCGTCGGGAGTGCAATCGATGATGTCAAAGCCTGCTTGGTCGAGAAGATATCGAAATTGCTTCCTTGAATAACGGAATTCCTCAAACGCCAAATCCAACCCTAGTAACTTTCGAATCCATACCTGGACATCCTTCAACCTGTTTATCACTGCGATTCTGACAATATTCTGCGTCGGGACAGTGACAAAGAAAAGGCCTCCCGGCTTGAGTACGCGCAGCACTTCTCCGAACACATCTTGCGGACCCTCTTCAAAGTGCTCCACGACGCCCAGAGAAATTACCGCACCGAATGATTCACCTTCAAAAGAAGTCTGCAGCACATTATCAAATGTGATTGGAACTGTGGGGTCATATTTCGTGGAGAACTCAATGTCAGTTTTTGCAATATCGATTCCTTCAACCTCGTAACCACGTCGTCTCAGGTAGTACACCCATCTTCCCCTTCCGCACCCCGCCTCAAGAATCTTCTCATCGTTGGGCAGGTATTTGAGGAAATATGGTTCTATCGTCTGACATGCACACAGAGCAATATCATGTTCGAGATTGTCTGAACCGCGCAACTGCCCAAGTGCCTCGAGGGATTGAACCTGTGATGCGAGTCCAAAACGCTTGTAGACGCGCATGTTATGCCGGCATTGGTTGTGTCGTTTTGTCGATCCTTTTAACCTTCACAAGGCGAATTCGGCGCTGGCTTTTCTTCAATATGGTGAATAAATAATTCTCGAATCGCACCTCTTCATTCAGCTCCGGGATGTGGCCGGTCATCTTGTTCAGAAAGCCGCTTACCGTTTCATACTCGTCCATCTCGGGAACGCCGGCTTTGAAGCGCTCATTGAAATCCTTCACCGATATTCTGGC
>CAYPVN010000068.1:5857-9218 GCA_964414155.1 uncultured Chitinophagales bacterium | reverse complement strand
CAGTCAACCCGACCTTGATGCATTCCTGGACGGCTCTTTCAACCGCCTCGGTTCGCTCCTGCTCGGAAGGTTCGGGCAATACGCTCTCGAGCAGTGCGATTGCGTTATCAATGAGCACTCCGGTGGGATTTCCTGATCCGTCACGCACAATTTTTCCCCCGTCGGGATCCGGCGTTGCCCTTGTAATACCCGCGATGTCGAGAATCTCTTTGTTCACCCACATCGCATGGCCGTCCACCCTGGTCAGGTACACAGGCACATCCCTCGATACTGCATCAAGCATCTGGTGAGTAGGAAATGACTTCGATGACCATTTGTTCTGATCCCATCCACGACCTCGTATCCAACGCCCCGGTTTTGTGGCGGCAACCCGGTCTGCAACGAGTTGTTGTATCTCCTCGACCGATGAAGTCCCGGAGACATTTAGATTCATCAACGCCGCTCCAAGATTCTCCAAGTGTGCGTGCGAGTCGATGAAGCCGGGATACACAGGCTTGCCTTGTAAATCAATAACCGAAGCCGATTTGAAGCTTGCCATCATGTCTTCGTTCGACCCGACACCGACAATCTTCCCTTCACGAACGGCGATAGCCTCGGCGGACGGCTGCTTCTCATTCACCGTGTACACTACGCCATTCACCAGCAGCATGGAAACCTCCTGAGGGTTCGGGTTGATAAGGATATAGTAAATGATAAGACCAGCGATCGCAATAAGAGAAATTATCAATTTGGATTTCATGAGCAGTCCGGGAATGTCCAATTCGTTGAGTTGAGAGGTGCATTAATATAGACAAACCTCGTTTTATAATCCAGCCGTTCATTCGTTGCAAGTTTACACCGAAATGTCTACGTTGACGCCGTTCATTCATTGAACTGACAAAGGAAGACACTCAATGCAGAAACGATACCCACCTGTCCCCGTGCAGGGCATCGAACAGTTCGTTAAAATCGTTCGCAGGTTGCGTCACGACTGTCCCTGGGACCGGGAACAGACACACCAGTCGATCCGGCACAGCCTTATTGAAGAGACGTACGAAGTGGTGGAGGCGCTTGATGAAAACAATCTCGATGAACTGAAGAAAGAATTAGGAGACCTGCTGCTTCATGTCGTTATGCATGCGACGATCGCTGAACAGACTAACGAGTTCACACTCAAGGAAGTGGTGGACGGAATCAGCGAGAAATTGATACGCAGGCACCCGCATGTGTTCGGCACGACGAAAGTGAAGAATGTTGAAGAGGTGCGGCATAACTGGGAAAAACTGAAGATGAGCGAAGGTCGTACATCGGTGCTGGACGGTGTGCCTAAGGGGATGCCGGCATTGCAACGGGCTTCGCGATTGCAGGAGCGGGCGGCCAAAGTGGGCTTTGAATGGAAAACAGTGAGCGATGCGCACAAAAAGGTTGCGGAAGAAAGAGATGAATTGCGTCGCTCACTGAGGAAAAGGAATCGAAAACATAAGGAGGAAGAGTTTGGCGACTACCTGTTCGCCCTCGTGAACTACGCCCGATTCAACGGCATAAACCCGGAGAATGCACTGAGAGCTACCAACGAAAAGTTCGTGAGACGCTTTCAGTTCATAGAGGGGAGCCTGAAGAAGCAGAAAAAGGACATACAATCTTCAACGCTCAAAGAGATGACGAGGTTGTGGAAGAAAGCGAAGAGGAGGAGGCTGTGATTTCGGATTGGAGATTGCGGATTGTAGTTCAAGTAGGATTTGAGTTTTGGTTCGACCCGTTATGGTATTTGTCGTATGCATCGATGATGTTCTTGACCAGCCTGTGCCGCACCACGTCATTCCTGTCGAAGTAAACGAACGAAATACCCTCCACCCCCTTCAACACTTCCTGAATCTGAACTAGACCTGAGCTTGACTTGGTGGGAAGATCGATCTGTGTAACGTCGCCGGTGATGATGGCGCGGGAATTCGGTCCAAGCCGCGTGAGGAACATCTTCATCTGCATGGCCGACGCGTTCTGCGCTTCATCAAGAATCACGACCGCATTGTTCAAGGTCCTTCCGCGCATGTAGGCAAGCGGAGCAATTTCGATCACACGCTTCTCGATGTACCCTCTGAGCTTCTCTGCCGGGATCATGTCATCGAGGGCATCGTATAGCGGCCGCAGGTACGGGTCGACTTTTTCCTTCAGATCTCCCGGAAGAAACCCGAGGCTCTCCCCTGCCTCAACCGCAGGCCGCGTGAGCACGATCTTCGTGATTTCATGGTTCTTCAAACTTGCCACGGCAAGGGCGACAGCCAGATACGTTTTTCCCGTTCCTGCGGGGCCAACCGCAAACACAATGTCGTTCTTCTTTACCTGTCGAAGATACTCGCGCTGACCGGAGGTCTTCGCGCGGATAATCTGGTTCTTCGTGAAGAGGACGATGGAATCCAGCTCATCGCGGCTGAGAGTTGCAGTGATTGTCTTCGGAAGGGCGGACTCGCCGTTGGCAGTCACCAGGTCGATGACGGTGTCCACATCGTTCGTGGTCAGGCTGCCGTTCTTATTGAGGATGAAGATGAGTTCCTTGAAGATCTTCTCGATCTGGTCGACTTCGGGACTTTCACCCCGGACCATAATGGTGTCGCCGCGGACCACGATTTTCGCGTCGAACCTGTTTTCTACAATGCTTAAATTGGAATCGTTAAGACCGAGAAAGCTGAGCGGGTCAACTCCTGCAATAGTGATCTTTCTTTCCGTCAAGAAACTTTTCCTCGCCTCTTCTTGAATGGTCTCACAATAACATAAAACCCCCTCTCTGTACGAGACAGGAAAGGGGGTTTGAATTACTCAACGCCTGCACAAGGCAGGATATGAATTTTCATGTAACGGGTTACCGCCTCCTACTTGCCCATCTTCTTGCTGTAGTATGACTTCGCAGCAGCCTTTTCTTGCGCAGTCATATCACCCTTCGCCGGGACTTTCAGCTTCTGTCCGGGATGGATAACATCGGGATCTTTGATCTGGTCACGATTTCCCTGCCAGATTTTCGGCCACATCCAGGCATTGTCATAAATGGTCTTCTTCTTCGAGATGTTCCAGAGGCAATCTCTGTTCTTAGCCCAGGTTCCGACGGTGTAAGTCATTCCGGCGTTCGCAATCGTATTTTGCATACTCTTAATTTTATCGTTCAGTGCCGTCAGACGATCCCAGAATTCCGGGATAAGTGAGAGCTTGTTCTCCCAAAGGGATTTCACCTTGTTCGCCAGCTGATCCACCTCTCCGCTGCGCGCTACAAGATCGGCGTCGGAAAGCCGCATGAGTTCGTTGGCCTTGTTCTCCGCCGCCTCAATTTCCGCCCGGTAGGCTGCGGCCTTCGCTTTGTCCGACCCTACAAGAGCATACAACTCATCCATGC
>CAYPVN010000068.1:0-5757 GCA_964414155.1 uncultured Chitinophagales bacterium | reverse complement strand
TAGGCTGCGGCCTTCGCTTTGTCCGACCCTACAAGAGCATACAACTCATCCATGCATTTCTCGTAGTCGGCGTCCAGCTTCTTGGACTCTGCCTCAAGGTTCGCAATTGCCTTGTTAAGGTCAGCAACCTTGACAGACTGATCGCTGACCATCTTCTTGTACCGATTCATTTCCTGCTGCCACTCGTCTTTGGTCATCTCCTGAGCGGCGGCGATGCCGGTTGAGAGCAGCAACAACCCGGCAAGCAAGAGAGAGAACATGCTGTTTATTTTCATTGTTCAAAACTCCTTTGGTTAGTTCGGACCATGTCGTCGTGGTTCTGGACTCGCTTATTTGCCGAGTCGTTGTTTGACGACTTGCTGGTCATCGTTACACTTCTTCAGCTTTGCATTCTTGTCCGCCACTTCTTTTTCCCAAGCCGCTTTCCGCTGCTCTTTGGTTGCGGTTTCCTTTTGGAGCGCCGCATACTCTTCCTTCAAGTCGTTCAACTGCTTCATCTCTTCTGCGTTGGGCTTTGAAGAACACCCAACAAGCATCAGTGAACTTGAAAGAAGGAGCGCGAACACAAAGGACGTGCCCTTCAAAGTAATCTTACTCATGTGAACCCCTCCTGAGGTTTGTACGTTTTAGGCTTTTGCCTTCGAAGATTATGAAACTCTGGTTAGATGATAAGAAACATTCGTGACTTTGTCAACCCCTAAATGACAATATCCAATGGGGTTACGGAGAATCATCTCCAATGTCTCCCTCCTTGACAATATGACTCAATCAGCCCAGCAATACTATATGAGCCCTCGTTCAGCGAAGCTTGTGTGACCATCGCCGGCAATAATCAGATGATCGTGGAGCGGAATGCCAATAATTTTCCCCGCTTCCGCGAGTTGTCGGGTGATATCAACATCTTCTTTGCTCGGCTCGGGATTTCCACTGGGGTGATTGTGAACGACAATGATCGAGGCCCCATCATGATCGATCGCCACCTTGTATACCTCCCGCGGATGCACGAGGCTCGCGTTGAGCGTCCCCGTGGAGACCTTCGCTTCGTGTTTCAACCCATTTTTTGAATCGAGCACCAATACATAGAACTCTTCTTTTCTGCAGTCGCGCAGTTTTGGGATCATGATTTTCGCGACGTCTTCGGGCGAACGGATAATGTTTCTTTCCTCCCCTTTCATCCCTTGTAACCTGCGCCCAATTTCAAAAGCGGCGATAAGCTCAACAGCTTTCGCCTCACCAATCCCTTTCATTCGCATCAGTTCGATGGGACTCTTGCCGGCAATCCCGCGCAGGGTTTTTTCGTTTGAAAGCATGCGGCGTGCAAGGTCGAGCGCAGTCTGCTTGCCGGTTCCGGTGCGTATCACGATGGCCAGCAGTTCCGCCTCAGAGAGCGAATCAGCGCCGTGACGAAGCAGCTTCTCTCTCGGCCGTTCATCTTCGGGCCAATCCTTGATTCGTGTATGGTAGAGCGTTGGAGGTTGATTGATAGAAAATTTATCCGGCTTCCCCATGCCGCACCTCATCTATGGTTGATCTACGTTGATCTCGCCGATCCTTCGGATTTGATCGGAGCTGTACTGAAGAATTGAAACCCATGGGTTGACGCGTCGGGACGAAAAACCAATTTTGGAGTGAAGCCCCTGGTACTCGCGAACATCGCTGAGTGCATTCCTCAATTCATCTCGTGTAGAAATGCCACGACGAATCAAGGTGAGTATGAGATTTGCCGTATCATAGCCGTAAAGGGTGTTCTTGCTTGGACGTTTCTTGTATCGCTCAAAGAAGCGATTCATCCACTCCGTATAAAGAGTGTTGTTTGCATCAACGAAGTTGTCTGACTCGAAGACCACTCCATTGCAATAGCGCTTATTCGCGTTCAACTCCGCAAAGTTGTTCCATTCACCTGATCCAAGCAATTGGGCCTGGAAGTTAAAGTACACAAGTTGAGACGAGATGATACCGATCTCATCGTGAGAACTGATGGGCACATAAATCCCATTGATCGAAAGAACAGGATATTCCAGGCTGTCAGCTTTCGGCTCGGCGTACTGAACTGTAATCCCCAACGAATCGATCTTCTTTTTCGCATCTGAACCCAGCATCGGCCAGGCTCCCACAACACTTCCTTTTTCAATGAGCGAATCGATGGTCTTTGGTGAAACTCCGAGCATCATCAATTTTACAAGATCGCTCTGATTCAGTTTTCCCGCAAACGACAGCATCGGTTCGGCAGCCTCCGTCATCGCAATTCGCCTTATGTTTGAGAGCTGCATTTTCAAATCGGATGTGCCACGCTGATACCACTCGGTCGCCACAACTAGTGCGTGCAGTCGAGTGGCTTCACCGATGAATGCCTCCGCCATCTCCTTTCCATAGGAATCAATCGGAGCGAGTACTGCGACGGCCTTCATTCCCATCACCTCGATCGCGTAGCGAGCCATTGCCCGACCGCGCACTTCATAATCCGGATTCGCCTGAAAAATGTACGGACCGACGGCCGCTATACCATTGGCATTCGCCGTCGGTGTTACGAGAGGAACCCCCCGCAGATTGGCAACACCGACAGCTGCAGAAGTTGTTCCGGAAAACACCGGCCCGATGATGCCGATAACGTCGTTATCGCCGGTCAGGTCCTGCACCCCGCGCGAGGCAACAAGAGGATCTCGCTCCGTATCGATCAATTGCAAGGATACTTGTACCGTCGTTGCAGGATCCTTGCCATATTCTTCAATTGCAAATTGAGCCCCTTCGTAGACATCCGTCCCGACTTCCTTTGCCGGAGAAGACCCGCCCTTTTTCATGACTGGAAGGAGCGCTCCCAACTTCACGCTAGTGCGTTTTTGAGTTTGCTTTCGCAAGGCAGTAGACCGATCAGCGTATGGGTGACCCGGATATCGCGAATCCAGTGTGTCCAGAATCCATCCACCAGCCGTGAGATCGCCGCGTGCAATCTCCTTCTCAGCAAGCTTCATCAGGAAAAAGGCTCCCTCGCTGGCTGTGGAACTCTCATCAGCGAGTCGACGAACCGCCGCACTGGTGAGTTCTCCATCGATCCATCGATCCATCGCTTGCAAGATATCGGAGGACAGCCTTCTTTGTTGAGAACCAGTACCCAATCCACGCCAAGCAGAGAGGAACGCTTGCATCGCCTCGTCAGATCGGTTAAGCTTGACGAATGCGAGTCCCAGCGTATAGTTCGCATCCGCAATGTAGCTACTGGTGGGAAATTCAGCGAGGAGGTTCTTCAACGTACGAACTGCTTCTGGTGGGTTATCAAGTCGAAGCAGGGTCTTTGCTTTCATCAGATGCGCTGCTGTTATTCGCTGGTTCAGCGAATAGCCTTTAATCACCCGATCGAATGAAACGACAGCTTCCTCAAATTTCTCTTCCGAGAACTGTGTCACCCCCTGTGTAAAGATCCTTTCGGCGTCCTGGGAATACATAAACACGCCTTGCCCTCGCGCCATGCAAACAGAGGCAAAGAAGACTAGGAAAAGGGAGGGTACTCGTTTGAGCGTGTGCATCATATAGAATAGATAGAGATGGGAGGAAATGGCGGCCCCTACAGATCGCGTCCGATGCTCTTCAATCCCACCCTTGAAGACACAAGAAAGATCAATGTTGAAAGAAGGGCAATCGTCGCAATCGGAACATACGTCCAGCTCTCATAAACAATCCCGTCGCGAATCACCGACTCAAAATACGAATGCAATGGAATCAGCAACACGCCGGCCACAATCGCAAGGAACACCATGCTCGCGAGAAAAGTCAGTGAAGCGCCTTGTGAAGAGGCCACGCGGATGGGATTTTTTTCCCTGAACGTTGCGAAGTACGTCCCCGCACCCATATTCAATCCCGTCAGCGCAAGTGCGAGAAACGCCGTGCTGATGGCGCTAATGCGTACGAGTAGCGGGTCGCCACGCACTATCCACGTCGATACGATGGAAAGAACTTCCGCACTGACCAGTACCAAACCAAAGGAGAAGAGGAATTTGTGCCAGTAAAGCCTTTTCACCAAGAGAGGCGATGAACGGACCGACCAAAAACAATCACTCTCAAGACTGACCGCCGGGAAAACAAACCGGAGCGTGATCGAGGCAACGAGAAATCCGTCGAACATGAAGATGACGATAAACGAAACAGCTTGCATAAACGGCTGAGCCAGTTTCAACTCAAGAGTGCTGACCGAGATCAGGAAGATTACCATCAGAAGAAGTATCAGCATCAGGTGGAGCCACTGGCTCGGCTCCCGAAAGAACAGCCAGAAGTCCCGCTTGAAGAGTGCCCCCATCTGCGGCTTGAGCCACGTCTGCCTGCCGAATTCCATAAAGCGGAGACGAAGGCCTCTGCCTTTGGATGCCTGCATCGCCTGTGCATCCGACGCAGCAAGCCAGCTCTTGTAATAATAGCGATGGGCCATGAGTCCGGCGAGAATAATCAGGCCCACCATTGTCAGGAACAAAAGCATGAAATAGGGAATCGCTCTTCCGTAGTCGCCATTGACGGACCAATAGAGAAACTCGGTCACCCAATGGTTGGGCAAATACTGCACAAGAGGCGGGTCGAGATAACCGAAGTATTCATTTACGTTCGGATAGTGCTTCATCACCTCGTGCGCAAGCTGCATCGGGTTCGTGATCTTGAAATACGCGTACACCGCCGACAAATATGCCGTGATGATGATGCCAAGGAGCCACCGTACGCCAATGCGCGCTGCAATCTTAATCAACATCATCAATACCATCACCGCCAATATCCCGGCGATGAGCATGAACGGAATGATGACGAGAAATATTGTAAAGAAGTAGAAATACCAGGGGAGTTCGAACACAGAGCCATACCCGAGCAGCACCGCCAGACCTACGATCGCAAGCGTGCTGGAGCTGTAAAAGAAATTATCGATGAACTTGATCAGGAAGATCTTCGCATGCGAGATCGGCATGGCCATCAGGAAGCTGACCTCCTGCGACTTGTAGAGTGTCGCGAAGGAGACGATCATGTTCCCAAGGTTGACGGTAATGAAGAACACATACAACACCATTGACAGGAACCGATGAAATAAAAACTGACCGATGTGATATTGTTGCAGGAGATATGCCGTGACGGTTCTCGAAACAAAGAATACACCAACTGCAAAGCCACCGAAGATGAGCAACGACGCCAGATTCTTGGTCAGCGCTTGCCAGTTGAGCGCAAACGTGTTCTTGAGGAAGGTGTGCGCCTTCATGTTGAGGACGAGGAGAAGCTCTCTCATTGAGCGTTACTTTGTCAATTCGAGGAATATGACTTCGAGCTGACCGTTGAATTTCTTCGATTCGTTTTGCACCTCTTCATGGATGATTCTTCCATCCTTGATGATGGCGATCCGGTCGCAAAGTTCTTCCACAATTTCCAGCAGGTGGGTGGACATGAAGATGGTGATCCCTTCGCGGGTTTTTCGTTTCAACGTATCCTTCACGAGGCGGGCACTGCGCGGGTCGAGCCCGACTATGGGCTCGTCGATGATCAGGACTTTGGGATCATGCAGAAGCGCTGCCGAGAGAACTATCCGTTGACGCATTCCCTGCGAATATTCTTCCGCACGCTTATCCACAAACGGACCGATTTCGAACACATCAATCAGCTCGGCGATCCGCTTTGCGATCGCATCGTCCTTCATATTGAACAGCCCGCCGACAAAGTAAAGGAACTCTCGTCCAGACAGTTTGTCGTACAAGTGCGGTTGGTCGGGGACGTAGCCGAAGCTCCTCTTTGCATTGG
>CAYPVN010000067.1:5468-9343 GCA_964414155.1 uncultured Chitinophagales bacterium | reverse complement strand
CCGGGTAGTGACACGGATGAAAAGCGAATCCATGCCGCGGTCTCGTTTATCAAAGCTGGTGACGGAAATGATGGCGGGGTTCTCTCAACCAAGATCGTGAACGAAGATCGTATCACCCGCATCGGTCGTTTCCTCAGGAAGACAAGCCTCGATGAATTCCCCCAGCTCATCAACGTTTTGAAAGGGGAAATGAGTCTCGTTGGTCCGCGTCCCTGTCTGCCGTACGAATGGGAGCACTACGATGAATGGCATAAGAAGCGAATGAGCGTGGTCCCCGGGTGTACAGGCGTCTGGCAGGTCAGCGCACGAAATGAAGTCGGGTTTGACGATATGGTGGTATTGGATCTGTATTACATTCAGAACGCATCATTACTGCTTGATTTCCAGTTGATTTTAAAGACCATTCCTGTAATGCTCTTCGGTAAGGGGGGAAAGTAATCTCATGCCGCAAGCGAAACCATGAATATCGCCATCGTGGGGCTTGGATACTGGGGTCCGAATCTCGTCAGGAATTTCCTCTCCACCGATGGGGTGGAAAAGGTTCTCTGCTTTGATCCTCAACGAGATAGACTTGAGAAAATTGTAAAGAGATTCTCTGTTGTAGAGCCTGTTGCGGCCTATGATGATCTCTTAAAGCGCAACGATGTGGACGCCATTGCGCTCGCAACTCCTGTTTCCACCCATTTTGATCTCGGTATCAAAGCACTCAAGGCAGGGAAGCACCTGTTGATCGAGAAGCCCATGGCTGCCACACGTGAGGAAGCAGAACAGCTGATCGAGATTGCCGATCGGAAAAAACTCCTCCTGATGGTAGACCACACCTTTATCTACACAGGCTCGGTGCGGAAGATGAAGGAAATCATCGACCGTGAGGAGCTTGGGAAGATACTGTACTTTGATTCCGTGCGTGTAAACCTGGGCTTGTTCCAGCACGACACAAATGTGCTATGGGACCTTGCCCCTCACGATCTCTCCATCATGAACTACCTCATCGATCAAAAGCCTGTTGCAGTGTCCGCCATAGGTGTCAGTCACTACAATACGCAGGAAGACATGGCGTACGTGACCGTGTTCTTCTCCGACAAGCTGATCGCTCATTTCCACGTGAATTGGCTCTCGCCGGTAAAGGTGCGGAAGATCCTTGTCGGCGGAACGAAACACATGGTGGTGTACGATGACATGGAGGCAAGTGAAAAACTCAAGGTGTACAACAAGGGAGTCGATATCCACGACAGGGAAAAAGTCTACGAGACCCTGGTTCAGTATCGGATCGGAGATATGTATGCTCCGAAGATTGATCAGACCGAAGCACTCAGTCTGCTCGCTCAGGAGTTCGTGGAGTGTATCCACACCGGGAAAAAACCGGCGTCCGATGGACTGAGCGGACTCAGTGTTGTGAACATTCTGCAGGGTGCCGACAAATCGATGAAGACGGGCGGACGGCTGCTGAAATTGTAAGCATACCTCCAGGAAGCATGGAACTCTACCAACGTATCTCTCCGGATGTAAAGCTTGGCAAGAATGTAAAGATTTTTGCCTACGTAAACCTCTATGGGTGTGAGATTGGTGATGGCTCAAAGATTGGTTCGTTCGTGGAGATTCAAAAGAACGCGCGAATTGGCAGGAACGTCAAAGTATCGAGCCACACGTTCATCTGCGAGGGGGTGACGCTTGAGGACGACGTATTCATCGGGCATAATGTTTCCTTCATTAACGATAAATACCCACGCTCCACAAATGCAGATGGCGCGCTCCAGACGGAAGTAGATTGGAAGGTAGTGCCAACTCTTGTGAAACGTGGAGCTTCCATTGGAACAAGCGTAACAATCCTTTGCGGTGTGACCATAGGTGAAGGTGCAATTGTCGGAGCCGGCAGTGTCGTGACAAAGGACGTTCCGCCAAATTCCCTGGTTGCAGGAGTTCCTGCTCGCGCCCTGAAAAAAGGATGACCCGGATCAGACCTTGCTTGCAAAGAACTGGCGAACATTCTGGCCTGCCCTCACTGCTGTACTTGATTCTATCGTTATCTTCTTCTCTCTCGCAATTGGTTACTCAGTAAATTTTCCTGCCTTCTCCTTCCACTCATTTCTCTTCCATCAGTGGAAGCTGGTGCTCTATAGTGTTGTTCTCTTTCTGGTTTTGTGCGCGATCTTCGGCGGTTACCGGAAGATGTACACGTCGGAGCTGCGCCTGCAGGTCGTCGCGGCGGCCAAGTCATATCTACTCGGCACCTTGATAATCTTTGCAACACTCTTCCTGTTCAAGAACACGTATTACTCGAACGGCGCCCTGATGACATACGCCGTCTTCATGCCAACGATTTTCCTGATCCTTCGATTGGTGTTGGAATTATGGCGGCAACATCTTCATCGAATAGAATGCGGCGTTGAACACGCTGTTGTTGTGTTGCTTGACGAGCGGGCGTCTAATCATGTTCGACTGCTGAGTCCTTTATCAGGCTTTGCGGTCAAGTCTGTACTCCAGGTGAGCGGAATGAATTCCTTTGACGCGAAACGAGCTATTGATGAATGCATCAGAAGCCTTCGTCCGGCTAGTGTAATCTTCAGCAGTGACACGATTGATGCCGACCGCGTCAATCTCGTACTTGCCATGCAGTGGCACGCGGTTCCTTCGATTCGCTTGATAACTCCGGAAATCCATGAAGTGTTGGTTCGGACACGTCAGTACGATTTCGGAGGAATTATGGTATCGGGGGCTTCGGTATATTCAGTCAATGTACTTTACCGTTGGCTTCGAAAAGGGATCGATTTGGCAGTGAGTATCGCGCTCCTGTTTCTTCTCTCACCCCTCCTCATCCTCACCGCCATTGCGATTAAGATTGAGACTTCCGGGAAGGTCTTGTTTTCTCAAACGCGCTCTCCATCCCGGCAGTCGAAACATTTACGCGTGTTCAAGTTTCGGAGCATGATGTCGAATGCAGAACGTCTGCCTGACCCCGTTGCAGACAGTCCTCGGCTCGAAGACGCAATCCTGTTAAAGCATCCCACCGATCCAAGAGTCACACGCGTAGGACGGCTGATCCGCAAGTTCAGCCTCGATGAACTTCCGCAACTGTTGAACGTGGTTGCAGGGGAGATGACGCTTGTGGGACCCCGGCCGCTCTCGATTTCAGACTTTAGCAAGATTCCAACAGAAGGACCGCTCGCTTCGTTGTTTGAGCGGCGCGCCCTCGTCAAGCCGGGTGTAACTGGTTTATGGCAGGTCTCTGGAAGGAGCGGCCTGAATTTCCGTCAGATGGTGATCCTCGATTTGTACTATGCAGAAAATCAATCGCTTCTTTTTGATCTGGAGATATTTGTCAAGACTATACCTGTCGTTCTTTCTGGTCGCGGTGCTTACTGAGAACTTCATGCGCCGAATTCCACTGTGCTCTTCATCGTTCTTTTGAATGTCACACTTTTTTTCCCTATACTGAAGTCACAGTTTTCCACACCATGAAGAGATCACATTGAAACTCAGCGTTATTGGCACCGGATACGTCGGCCTTGTTGTCGGAACATGCTTCGCAGAAAACGGCAACGATGTTATTTGTGTTGATGTGGATGAGAACAAACTGGAGTATCTGAAAAAGGGGGAGAGCCCGATTTTTGAGCCGGGTCTTCAGGATCTTCTCAAAAAGAATCTAACCGAAAAGCGATTGTCCTTCACTTCCGATCTCTCCGAAGCAGTGACAGGCGGAGAGATTATTTTCCTTGCCCTTCCTACACCTCAATCTGAAGACGGATCGGCCGATCTGCAGCATGTGCTCGATGTTGCCCGGAAAATCGGTAAACACCTGAAAGAGTACAGGGTGATCGTCGCCAAAAGCACTGTGCCGGTAGGAACTTCCGACCTCATCCGGGAAACCATTTCCC
>CAYPVN010000067.1:0-5368 GCA_964414155.1 uncultured Chitinophagales bacterium | reverse complement strand
GAAATGGCAAACCTGAGCGAGCTGGTCGGCGCTGATATCGATCTCGTCCGGAAGGGAATTGGGTCCGACCCCCGGATTGGGTCGCAGTTTCTGTTTGCAGGCATCGGCTACGGTGGTTCATGTTTTCCGAAGGATGTCTCTGCTTTGGAGCGTATTGCCCTGACGCATGGGTACGATTTCAAAATTCTCAAGGCTGTCGAACAGGTCAACAGACTCCAGAAGGGAGTCATCGTCGAGAAGATAAAGAACCATTTTGCAGGAAAGTTGAATGGTCGCACCGTCACCGTGTGGGGTCTGTCGTTCAAGCCGAACACCGATGATATGAGGGAGGCTCCGTCGATCACCATTATCAAGGCTCTTCAGACTGAAGGCGTTCGACTCCAAATCCATGACCCGGTCGCATTGAATGCAGCGCGCAAGTTGTTCGGGGCGTCCGTTGAGTATTTTGATAACAATTACGATGCGCTCAAGGGCGCCGATGCCCTTGTGGTTGCAACGGAGTGGAATGAATTCCGCCGCCCGGATTTCGACCGGATGAAATCACTCATGAAGTCTCCGGTAATTTTTGACGGGAGGAACATCTACGATCCACAGAAACTTGCAGACAAAGGGTTTGTCTATTACGGGATAGGAAGAACCGGTGGCCCGCGACAATAACAAGCCGACAGCGATCGTCACAGGCGGAGCCGGTTTTCTCGGATCGCATCTCTGCGACCGACTTCTTGCCGAGGGCTGCACTGTCGTCGCCATCGATAACCTCATTACCGGCGATACCAACAACATTGCCCACCTCCTCGGCAATCCTGATTTCCGGTTCATCCATCATGATGTCACCGAATATATCTTCTTCGACGGTAAGGTCGATTACATTCTTCACTTCGCCTCTCCAGCCAGTCCTATTGACTACCTCAAAGTCCCCATTCAAACTCTCAAGGTAGGATCACTCGGCACACACAAGGCATTGGGTCTGGCCAAGCATAAGGGTGCCCGTTTCCTTCTTGCATCAACATCCGAAGTATATGGGGATCCGTTGATTCATCCGCAGCCTGAGTCATATTGGGGAAATGTCAACCCTGTTGGATCGCGAGGTGTGTATGATGAAGCCAAGAGGTTTGGCGAAGCGATGACGATGGCATATCACCGCTATCATGGTGTGGATACGCGTATTGCTCGGATATTTAACACGTATGGCCCGCGAATGAGAATGAACGACGGACGAGCAATCCCGGCGTTTGTCTCCCAGGCACTGCGTGGCGATAACGTGACGGTTTTCGGGAAGGGGACGCAGACAAGAAGTGTGTGTTATGTCGATGATCTTGTGGATGGCATTTACCGCCTGCTCCTCTCCAAAGAAGTCAATCCGGTGAACATCGGTAACCAGGAAGAGATCTCGATGCTCGACCTTGCACGTGAGGTCATCCGGCTAACGGCGAGCAAGAGTAAGATTGTGTTCGCTGAACTGCCGGAAGATGATCCCAAAGTGCGACAGCCGGACACTACTCGTGCCCATCAGATATTGGGTTGGTCACCAAAGGTGAAGCGAGAAGACGGGTTGTTGAGAACGATCGAATACTTTCGGTCCCAAATGATGTGATTGGAAATCAGATGTGGGGAAGGAGAAGTCGAAGAAGCACTGCGTTGGGTATGTGTGTCGTCGTGTTGTCCGCTCAACTCTTGGCTCAAACCGATTCAACGGGAGTTCCTCTCACGCCGATGCACGAAGATGTTGACTCCAATTCGGATTCTCACGCAATTAATCCGCGGCGACTTGCGATTGTTGGCGGTACATTGATCGGTGGGATGGTCGCCATTCACATGTATCAATCAAATGGATGGTGGAAGGATAATCGGCGATCATTTCACTTTCAGGAAGACCTCAAGTATGGTTTATGGGTTGATAAGGTAGGACACTTTTATGGAGCGACTGCCCTCTCGTTCGTTTTCCGAAAATCGTTTGAATGGGCAAACGTTCCAGAAGAAAAAGCTCTGTTCTGGGGCTCGGGGGCAGCAGCCCTCTTTCAGATGTACGTTGAGATGGAGGATGGCTTTTCAGAGTGGGGGTTTGATCGGGTAGACTTTGCACTCAACATGGCAGGAGCAGCATGGCCTATAGCAAGGTACTACTCCCCGTTCCTTCAGGATTTTGATTTCAAATTCAGTTACCATCCGTCTCCAGAGTTACATGGCTCAGGCGGCATCGGTTTCAAGGGGCAGAAGCACATCATCTTTGATGACTACGAGGGCCAGACCTTATGGCTGAGCGCGAAAATGGAAAATCTTCTGCCACGCAGCTTGGCCGACTATTGGCCGGACTTCCTTTGTCTGGCAGTCGGCTATGGTGCGCGTGATATCGCTTCCCCTGATCCTCATCGGGTCATCTTTGTGGGATTCGATTTCGATTTCACCAGGATTATCCCAAACACCAGTCCATTCCTGCGCACGCTTGGTGAAGCGCTCAACTTTATTCGTTTTCCGGCGCCGGCTGTTCGTGTTTCCCCGGGTGCAGTCTGGTATGGCCTCTATTTCTGATCTTTTATAGTCTCGGACCGAAATGAACAAGCTCATTCTCATCTGGATCGTTGCACTACTCCTTGTAACAAAGTCAGTTGTCTTTGCCCAGGTCGAAACGGCTCCGACCAACCATTTGGTCTATCCGTTTCTTAAAAGAATGGAAGTGAAGGGAATCATCGAACGGTATCACGATGCAATCCTGCCCCTTTCACGGCGAGAGGTTGGCAAGTTCTTGCTGACCATTAACGACAACGCAACGAGGCTTACCGAATCCGAGCGTGGGTACCTGACCGATTTCCTTTCCGAATTTCAATGTGACATTTCAGGAACGACTGACGGCTTTCATTCCTTGATTAAATCTACTGAGCCGACATTTGGAAGCGCACTCGACCAAATGTTCTCAAATCGTGAAAAGTACCTGTATGCGTACCAGGACTCCTCGCTCTCGTTCTTTGTGAATGGCTTACTTGATTTTGACCTTCGGCGGATTTCCGGGGATGCGTTAGGAAACGCGCACTCTGAGTTCGTTCGATTCGGCGGGAGGATTCGTGGCACTGTGGATGACCATATAGGCTACTACCTGCAAGCGACCAATGCTCAGTTTTGGGGAAGCAGAGCTCTGCTTCACCGTGACAGGTTCATCAATCAGGCGTATACACTTGGTGTGTCCGACGCACAGAATTTTGATCAGGCAGAAGGTTACGTTCGGTATGAGGGAGGGATCGTCTCGGCCCAAATCGGGAGAGAACGGCTTCTCTGGGGAACGGGATATGATCAGCAGATGATCTTGTCTGACAATCCGAGGGTGTTCGACTTCATCCGGGCAGATGCGCAGTACAAATCGCTGAAGTACACCTTCATCCATGCATGGCTCCTTGGCAGGCGATCAGAGTTGGTTTTCAGTCTTCCGTCAGACACATCTGCGAAGTTCAGCGAGCCTCTGAATGACGACAAATACTTTGCGGCACACAGATTAGAATTCTCTTTTCCCGCGTTGTTTGACATCGGAGGTCAGGAAATGGTGATCTACAGTAATCGATCACCCGACTTGGCGTATCTCAATCCCATCACACTCATTGAATCCGCTCAACGATCACGTGGTGAGCGCGACAATGTATTCTGGTCATTTGATATCCAGACACACTTTATTCACGGGCTTGAATGTAGTGCAACAATCTTGTTGGATGATATTCATTTCTCCGAATTCTTCAAGCCGCGATGGTACAACAGGTATGCATACCAGTCTGGCTTTCTTCTTACTGACCCCCTCTTCTTCCCGAATGCGAGCCTCATGGTTGAATGGACTCGCATAGAGCCATACGTGTTTGCGCACGATCGCTCTCGGGACAATAACTATGGGAGTATGGGCGCGATTCTTGGCCCCCGTATCGGTCCGAACTCTGATTCCTGGTTCGTTCGTGCAGACTACCTTCCCTTAAGAAACTTCAATCTGTCGGTGAGGATGACACTTATAAGACACGGAGACAATATTCTTGATGCCAATGGGAAACTCGTCAAAAACGTGGGCGGTAATATTCTGCAAGGTCATCGAAATACAGATCCCATCGACAGGGTTTTCCTCGACGGCATACTGATACGCACACGCAGAGTGCAGTTCTTTTCTACATACGAGTTTGTCAATCAGATGTGGCTTCAAGGGTGGTACGAGTTTGAGTCCATCGAGAACGCAACTGCTGGCGCAACGTCAACGAATCATACCTTCGGCGTTAGTCTGAGAACGGAACTTTGATAGTACGAAAAGCTGTGTAATTGGAAATTCTCCGGATTCTTCGTACTATTGAGTGTTTCAGTTTCTTCATAACTCATTTCTTCTTCGTCAGATCAAAACTGACCTAAAGCTGATGTTCATTTCTCACATTGTAGAGGATGAAGACTATGCCATTACAGGTAGGTGCTAACGCACCTGAATTTACATTGTTCGACACTGATATGAAGCAGAGATCATTGAAGGAATTTCTCGGCAAGAAGCTTGTCCTGGCATTTTTTCCTGGCGCTTTCACAGGGGTTTGCACGAAGGAGATGTGCACATTTCGTGATACGTTGGCGAGCCTCGAATCCCACAATGCTCGCGTAGTCGCAATTAGCACTGATTCACCTTTTGCAAACAAGGCGTTCAAGGATACGAATAATCTCAAGTTTCCCGTCCTTTGCGATGTTACTCATCAGGTAAGTATGAACTTCTGTGGGCTATACGATAGTTTTGCTCACATACCAGGTTACAAGGCTGCGAAGCGATCGATCTTCGTCTTGGACTCGGGGGGAACCACAAAATATGTGTGGATTACAGAAAACCCTGGAGTTGAACCGAACTACGATGAGGTAAGGAAAGTTCTGGATACATTCTAAATTGATGATTGCTTGAAAAGATGCTTGAATTAAAGGTCGGCTCAAAGGCTCCAGACTTCATACTTCCAGCGGCGGACAATACAAAAGTCTCGCTCAGGGAATTCCGTGGAAAGAAGGTTGTACTGTACTTCTATCCAAAGGACGATACCTCTGGATGCACCAAGGAAGCCTGCTCGTTTCGTGATGACTTTTCACTGTTCAAACAAAAGGGAGCTGTGATAATTGGTGTGAGTACTGATAGTGCTGAATCACATGGGAAGTTCGCTGCGAAATACGGTCTGCCGTTCACACTTGTGAGCGATGAAAAGAAGGAGGTTGTGAAGAAGTATGGAGTATGGCAGGAAAAGAGTATGTACGGCCGGAAGTACATGGGCACTGTGCGTACGACATTCGTAATTAACGAGATGGGGTATATTGCGGCAATCTTCCCAAAGGTGAGAGTAGATGGACACGCAGATGAGATTCTTGGGATGCTCTAATATGTCTTGGG
>CAYPVN010000066.1:0-9359 GCA_964414155.1 uncultured Chitinophagales bacterium | reverse complement strand
ATCGTGCGGACGTGATTGTGCCCGCTTCCATTGTGCTGCAAAAGGTGATCAAGCAGGCAGGCGTGGACGAGGTGTTAATTCCCAAAGTTGGGCTGAAGGATGGTTTGCTGATCGACATGGTGCAGGAGTTGTATGGCGAGACGAAACATCTGCACGGCGATCAGGTCATAGCATCGGCATCTGCGCTCGGACGGAAATATGCGTTCGACGAGCAGCATGCCCGCGCAACGGCAATGTTCGCCGTTCGTTTGTTCGATGAGACCCGCCAGCTTCATAATCTTGGTCCCGAACACCGGTTGTTACTCGAGGTCGCGGCCCTTTTGCATGATATCGGCCATTATGTGAACATGACCGACCATCACAAGCATACACAGTACCTTCTCATGGCGTCATCTGTCATCGGACTCAATCAGTCGCAGATGGCAATCGTTTCCAATGTTGCCCGGTACCACCGCAAGTCCTTTCCCAGGCCGCAGCACGATACATACAGAGTTCTCTCGTCCAAAGACCGGGTCATCGTTACCAAACTGGCCGCTCTCTTGCGGCTGGCCGATGCGATGGACAACGAGCATGCATCAAAGGTGACCGACTTCTCCGTCGAATACAAGAAGCCGAAGTTTGTGGTCACCCTTAAAGGTGAGGGAGATATGCTGCTGGAAAAATGGGCTCTTGCAAATAAGTCGGCTCTCTTTGAGGAGGTATTTAGCGTAAAATTCTCGCTGTCTGACTAGTCATTGTTTTCAGCAAATACATCTGGTGAAGCGTTATGGAACTCTACCTTTTGCGTCACGCCATTGCCGTTGAACATGGCGCTCCGGGGTTCAAGCAGGACAGTGATCGTGTGCTTACTCCAAAGGGGGCAAACAAAATGCGCCGGGCTGCGCGGGGGATGCTGGCGATGAAAGCGTCATTCGATGTCATACTCTCAAGTCCGTTCGCGCGTGCGAAACAAACTGCCGAAATTGTTGCCGATGTTTTTAACGCGCGCAAAAACCTCGAGTTTACCGAAACACTTGCAGTGGGTGGAGATCCTGAAGAGCTTATCAAGCTGATAGGCAAGAAGTACGATGCAGCGGAGACGATTCTTTTGGTCGGTCATGAACCATACATGAGCAGTTTGATCTCTCTCTTGCTTTCCGGTGATCAGAGTGTTGGTGTTACAATGAAAAAGGGGGGACTCTGCAAATTGAATATTGATATGTTGCGATACGGTCAATGCGCAACACTGGAGTGGTTGTTGACACCAAGCCAAATGATTTTGATGCGATAAAACAGATGCCCGGACCCGTGCAAATCTTTTTCGTTGCTCTCGCCCTTTTCTCTCCGTTAACACGATATCAAGACACGACAGCCGTCGAATCCCGGATATCCTGGTTGTCGCGTTATGACATTAGCGAGAAGCACCCGCGTGTGTTCAAGCTGCCCAGGCGACTGAGTGAAGCATCCGGACTTGCCATGTCGGAAGACGGAAGGCTGTTCTGCCACAATGATGAGGAAGGGATCGTTTTTGAGGTGGACTATACAATCGGCAAGATCGTCAAGCAGTTCAGCCTCGGCAGCGGGTTCCTTAAGGGGGATTTCGAAGGGATTGCGATAAGGAAGGACACGCTCTACATGGTCGAAAGCAACGGGAACATCTTTGCGTTCCGTGAAGGAGAGAATAATAGCCGCGTCAAGTTTCAGATGTATCGTACTTCGCTCAACCATAAGAACGATGTGGAGGGACTTGAGTACGACCCGGAGACCGACTGCCTTTTGCTCGCGTGCAAGGGAGAGCCTTCGATGGCTTCGGGAAAGAAGAAGCATCGTG
Organism: uncultured Chitinophagales bacterium; assembly: GCA_964414155.1. GTDB lineage: Bacteria > Bacteroidota > Ignavibacteria > UBA10030 > UBA6906 > CAYPVN01. The sequence goes on along the minus strand of CAYPVN010000066.1, from coordinate 7,549 downwards.
GATACAAAGCTGTCTACGCCTTCTCCCTGAAGACCTACACACTTCTCGAGTCGCCGCGCTTCCTGATTCGCATAGGTGAGGTTGCAAAGAACGCGCGCATGGGTCAGTTCAACCCATCCGGTATCGCACGACATCCGAAATCAGGGACGTACTTCATTATCACCGCAGACGGAGAGGCCATTATCGAGTTGTCCAAGAATGGCAGGATACTTGCGCAGGAGAAAATTCCAAATAAGGCCAACAGCCATCCCGAAGGAATCGCATTCGCACCTGATCTCTCGATGATACTGTGCAATGATGCAAACGGCGGCACGGGAACGCTGACGGTGTATCCCGTTGTGAAGTAATTCCCACCCTCATTTAGAACAATCATTCCTCCTGCAATCGTTATCGATAGAGCTGTCCCTTCGTTGATTTTACCCTGCAACATTTTTATATTGATACCCGTCCAAGGTGCAGAACCCGCAAGTTATTACATTTAGGGAGGTTGAATGTCGTACGATATCAAGGCTATCAATGAGAAGATCCAACGCGAGAGCGCATTTATTGATTTGTTACAGCTGGAAATCGGCAAGGTCATCATTGGTCAGAAACAGATGGTGGAACGACTGCTGGTCGGACTTCTTGCAAACGGTCATATTCTGTTGGAGGGGGTTCCGGGTCTTGCCAAGACGTTGAGCGTGAAAACGCTTGCTGCGGCCATCCAGGCGAAGTTCCAGCGCATTCAGTTCACACCTGATCTTCTTCCCGCTGATCTTGTGGGGACAATGATCTACAATCAGAAAGAAAGCACATTCCAGACGAAGAAAGGGCCCATCTTCGCGAACTTCATCCTTGCTGATGAAATCAACCGCTCGCCGGCCAAGGTGCAGAGCGCGCTTCTTGAGGCGATGCAGGAACGACAGGTCACCATTGGTGAACAGACATTCACACTTCCTGATCCGTTCCTTGTTCTTGCGACGCAGAACCCCATCGAACAGGAAGGAACCTACCCGTTGCCCGAAGCGCAGGTCGACCGGTTTATGTTGAAGGTGAAAATCGATTATCCGTCCAAACAAGAGGAGCTGTTGATCATGCGCTCTAATGTGAACGGTGAACATGTTGTTCCGAAGAGCGTGGTTTCGCCGGCGGATATCCTGAAAGCGCGGGATGTGGTGCAGGAGATTTATATGGATGAGAAGATCGAGAAGTACATCCTCGACATTGTGTTCGCAACCCGGTCACCGAAGGATTACAATCTCGGTAACCTCGCCCAGCTTATCAGCTACGGCGCGTCACCGCGTGCGAGCATCAATCTCGCGATCGGTGCGAAAGCATACGCCTTTCTCAAGCGGAGAGGCTACGTCATACCCGAGGATGTCCGCGCCATCAGTCTCGATGTGCTTCGCCATCGTGTGGCTGTCACATACGAAGCCGAGGCGGAAGAGGTAACGTCCGAGCAGGTGGTGCAGGAAGTGTTGAATAAGATTGAAGTGCCGTAACCCTTCACTTCAACATTCATTATTCGATATTCATGATTGAGTATTCACATGAATATTGAATATCCAACTCAGAATAATGAATTATGAAGGGACTGGTGGGTTAGCCTCTGAGGAATATGGATACAAGAGAGCTTCTCAAAAAAGTCAGACTGATCGAAATCAAGACCCGGGGGATGGTGAACCAGGTCTTCTCCGGCGAATACCACAGCGTATTCAAGGGAAGAGGAATGGAATTCTCGGAAGTCCGCGAGTATCAGTTCGGCGACGATATCCGCAGCATTGACTGGAACGTCTCTGCCCGTTTCAACCATCCGTTTGTGAAGATATTCGAGGAAGAGCGTGAACTCATAGTAATGCTGGTGGTGGACTTCAGTCGTTCGGGCAATTTCGGAACGGGACAGCAATTGAAGAACGAGATCGCCGCGGAAATCTGTGCGGTGCTTGCCTTCTCGGCCATCAAAAACAACGACAAGGTCGGACTTATTCTGTTCACTGACAAGATCGAGAAGTTTGTTCCCCCCAAGAAGGGCCGTGCGCACATCCTGCGTATTATCCGGGAACTGGTTTCCTTCGAGCCGACGGGTTCAGGTACGAATATCCGTCAGGCGCTGGAATACTTCAACCACGTCAATAAGAAACGCTCCATTGCGTTCCTCATTTCCGATTTCATCGATGAGGGATATGACAAGATTCTTCGCATCATCAGCCGCAAACACGATATCATTGCCGTGGAGATCGCCGATCCGCGTGAAGAAACCCTGCCCGACGTTGGCATGATCAAATTGCGGGATGCCGAGACGAACCAGGAACGATGGATCGACACATCAAACGCCGCGGTGCGCAGCACGTTCAAGAAATATTGGGAGGCAAAGCGTGCGGAGCGGCGACACCTCTTCGTGCGGAGCAAGGTTGATGCGATTCCCGTGCGAACCGACCGGCCGTACATCAAACCGATTGTAGACTTCTTCAAGTTGAGAGAGCGGCGTTTGTGATGAGGTACTGTTTTCTGCGCCTGATCCCCCTCCTTCTCTGTGCCGTCGTCGTCCATGGTGTTGTGCGCAGCCAGTCGGTCGATGCACGCGCATGGGTCGATTCAACAAGTTATCTTATTGGTGATCCGATTACGGTCCACGTCGACGTGTCGTACAGGAAGGCAGCCTCTTTTAAGATGTTCGTCGGTGACACGGTCGACGGGTTTCATGTTCTTGATCGGCAACCCTTCCAGCAAATTGCCGATACGCTTGCATCGGCGAGGCTCGTCATTGCAAAGTATGATTCCGGAAGAGCAATATTCCCTGGAGTTCCCATCCTGTATTCCGTCCCCGGCGATACCGCACCGCATACCGCTACAACGAATCCGTTGCTCCTTACCATTAGCACCGTGCCGGTTGATACGACAAAGGAAATCAAAGACGTAAAGCCCCCGCTCTCCATTTCGCTGACTCTCGCTGAGATAGCGATCTATCTTGGCATCATCCTTTTGCTTTCAGCTGTTGGGTACCTCGTGTACCGTTACTGGAAGAAGAGGCAGGCGAAGAAGACCGGTTATGTGTACGTGCCGCCGCCACGACCTGCGCACATGATGGCACTTGAAGACCTGGCAATTCTCAAAGAAAAGAAACTCTGGCAACAAGGGCTCATCAAGGAGTATTACACTGAAGGAACAGAGATCATCCGGCGATACTTTGGGCGACGCTATGGTTTCATGGCTCTCGAACAAACGACCGATGAGATCATGGGTGATTTGGGAAAATATGTTCGGACTCCGGATGTGTTGAGTCAAACCGAGGGCCTGCTACGGCGTGCAGATCTTGTGAAGTTTGCAAAATATCGACCCGGCATTCCTGAACACGAGAAATTGATGTCAGATGCATTGGAGATTGTGGACAAGACAACTCCAACCACACGCCCCGTGGCGACAGATATGACAGAAGCGGAGCCAGTGCATGTGGAATCCTAATGTAACGTTCGGCAATCCGGAGTTTCTGTACGGTCTCGCTGTGATACCGCTGCTTGTCTTCTGGTATCTACGGCGCAACCGTGCGGTGACAAGTGACGTTCGCTATTCGACACTTCTGCCGTTTCTCAAAACAGCCCCGACCCTCAAGGAGCGCCTGCGTCATGCGCTGTTCACACTTCGCGTGGTGGTGATCGGATCGCTTATCGTTGGTTTTGCACGTCCGCAGACGACTTCTCAAGGGGAGAACATCTACTCCGAAGGAATTGATATCGCCATGCTGCTCGATATATCGGGCAGCATGCTCGCAGAGGATTTTCGACCGAACAGAATCGAAGCGGCGAAAGAGGTTGCACAATCATTTATTGATGGTCGCGCTAACGACAGGATCTCGCTTGTGATCTTTGCTGGCCAGAGCTTCACCCAGTGTCCGATGACGCTCGACTATCGCGTGCTTAAGAATCTCCTCCGTCAGGTAAAGCCGGGAATGGTGGAAGACGGAACGGCGATCGGTATGGCGATCGCGCAGGGCGTGAACAGACTGAAGGACAGCAAAGCAAAGAGCAAGGTTATGATCCTCCTGACCGATGGTGTTAACAACCGTGGGGAGATCGACCCGCTCACCGCAACACAGATTGCGCAGACCTTTGGTATCCGCATTTACACGGTTGGTGTCGGAACAGTCGGCGAGGCGCCGTATCCTGTACAGACACCGTTCGGGACACGATACCAAAACATGCCTGTTGATGTTGATGAAAAAACACTGCAGAAGATCGCTGAGATGACCGATGGCCGGTATTTTCGTGCCACGAACAACCGGGCACTCAAGCAAATCTATGATGAAATCGACAAGCTGGAGAAAACGCGTGTGGAGGTAAAGGCATACCGCTCGTACACACAGCTTTTCTACGATTGGGTTAAGATCGGCCTGGCTGCGTTGTTGCTGGAAATGTTTCTTGCCGGGACAGTATTGAGGAAACTTCCATAATGATTCGTTTCGCACACATAGAGTATCTCTACCTCCTTGCACTCATTCCAATGCTGGGCGTTTTGTATTGGCTGGTCGGCCATGGGCGCCGGAAGGCATTGAAGCGTTTCGGTTCTCTCGATATTCTTGAACGTCTGGCCGAATCGGCGAGCCGAACGAAACGGCTGGTGAAGTTTGTACTGTTCCTGACAGCCTTCGCATTTCTTGTTGTCGGCTTGGCTAACCCCCAGATCGGCACGCGTCTTCAGGAAGTGAAACAGGAAGGGGTAGACATTTTCATTGCGCTTGATGTCTCGTTGAGCATGAAAGCAGAAGACATCAAACCCAACCGACTGGAGAAGGCGAAATTCGAAATTCGCAACCTCATTGACCGACTGGCCGGCGATCGGCTCGGGCTAATAGTGTTTGCAGGAGAAGCGTATACACAATTCCCGCTCACGACAGACTACGGCGCAGCGAACTTGTTTCTTGATGTTGTTGACGTGGATGCGGTGCCGATACCCGGTACGTCGATCAGCTCAGCCATCAAGCGAGCAGTGGAGTCGTTCGATTTCGAGGAACTGACAACGAAAGTCCTTGTTATTATAACTGACGGCGAGAATACCGAGGGAGATGCCTTCCAGGCAGCGGAAGACGCGGGGAAGAAGGGAATCCTGCTGTATACCATCGGCATGGGCTCTTCTTCAGGTACGCCGATTCCTATCTACAATGCTTCAGGACAGCAGACAGATTTCAAGCGAGACAGAGCCGGGAGTGTCGTAGTAACAAAGCTCGACGAAGTGTCACTCGAAAAAATTGCAGCGCTCGGGAATGGAAGCTATTACCGCGGGACGAACACGCAAGATGAGTTGAACGAAATTTACAAGAGCATCAACGCGTTGCAGAAGAGGGAGTTCGGTGTAAAGCAGGTTACCGACTATGAAGATCGTTTTCAGTTCTTTCTTGCTGTAGGAATCGTACTGCTGATCATTGAAGTGCTTATCTCGGAAAAGAAAGTTCAGTGGCTCGCGCGATGGAATCCATTGAGAAAAGAGGAGGGTGTGAAGGCGTGAGAATCGGGCCATTAGTCATTTGGATGCTCATTCTCGGTGCATTGCAATGGGATGCCACCTACGGACAATCCATTCGATCTTTAGTGAACGGCGGGAATAGCCTGTACAAAGAGCAGAAGTTCACTGATGCTGAAGTGAATTACCGCAAGGCACTGGAAAAAGAGAGCGGTCTGGTTGAAGGGCATTTTAATCTTGGCAACTCCTTGTACAAGCAAGGGAAGTTTGATGAGTCTGCAAAGGAATATGAGTCTGCATTGTTGAAGGCCGAGCAAAAAGATACAAAGGCGTTCGCTCATTATAATATCGGAAATGCCCTGATGAAGGAGCAGAAGTATCAAGATGCGGTGAAGTCGTACATCGAATCGCTCAAATTGAGCCCGCAAGATCAGGAAGCAAAGTACAATCTCTCTTACGCTCTGGAAAAATTAAAGGAGCAACAGCAGCAACAAAAGAATGATAAGAATCAGGATAAGAACAAGGATAAGCCGCAGGACAACAAGCAGAAGCAAGACGACAAAAAGCAGCAAGAGCAGCAACAAGACCAGCAGAAACAGGATCAGCAGAGTCAACAACAGGGACAGAAAGAGCAGCAGGAGCAACAACAGCAGCAGAAGAAGCAACAAGGGGAACAGGAAAAACAAATGTCAAAAGCAGACGCACAGCGCATCCTGGATGTTCTTGAGAACAGTGAGAAGGAAGTCCAGAAGAAACTACGTGCAAAACAAGCCGTACGTGCGAAGACGGAGAAGGATTGGTAATATGAGATTTCCTCATATTGCAATATGGCTTACGATACTCGCGTTTGGGATGACCGGTATGACGACCGCGGTTGCACAGGATGCGAGTTTCGAGGCGAGCGTAGACAAAAATCCTGTGGGTATGGGAGATCAGTTTACTCTCTCACTTAGACTCAGCAATGCGGGCGTGGGTGGCGGGAAGAACCTCCAGATTCCTGATCTCAGCAAGTTCCATATCATGAGCGGCCCCAATCAATCCAGCAGCATGCAATTCATCAACGGCGCGGTTTCATCGTCGGTAACTTACAGCTATATCCTCCAACCGAAGGAGATGGGCAAGTTTCAGATTGGATCGACCTCAATTGAAGCAAGCGGCAACGTGTATAAGACTTCCCCCATAACACTTGAAGTGGCTAAAGGGGCGTCCCAGCAGAAACAGCAGAATACCGGTGGTCAGGATGACGTGGGCGGCCAGATTGGGGACAATCTTCTGCTGAGGGCGTCGGTCGACAAGAGCCACGTCATGCAAGGCGAACAGATAAACCTTGAGTTCAAATTATATACTCGCGTGTCGGTCTCAAACTATGGGGTCGATAAAAACCCTGCGCTCACGGGGTTCTGGGGAGAAGATATTGAGAACCCGAAGAACATAGCGTTATTGAATGAAACGATTAATGGGAAACAGTACCGCGTGGGTGTCATCCGGCGGATGGCGTTATTTCCGACACAATCGGGGACGCTGGAGATCAGTCCAATGCAGGTACAGACCACGGTGCAGGTGCAATCACGCTCGGTTGATCCATTCGATGCATTCTTCCGCGATCCGTTTGGCCGGACCGTGAATTACACCGTGAAAAGTGATCCGGTAAAGATTAAGGTAGATCCGCTTCCTCCCGGCGCGCCGTCGAGTTTCAAAGGTGCCGTGGGTCGGTTCACCATGAACACATCGGTCGACAAGAAGGCAACCAAGACTAACGAACCAATTTCTTTGAAGGTGAGCATCTCCGGGACCGGTAACGTCAAGTTGCTTGAATCTCCGGAGGTAAGCCTTCCGGTGGATTTTGAAAAATACTCCCCCAAAGTATTCGATGACATCAACCGGAATGAGGGAACGATTTCCGGAACGAAGAGTTTCGAGTATTTGCTTATCCCCCGTTATCCCGGAAAGAAGGTTGTCAAGCCTGTGGTGTTCACCTACTTTGATTTGACGAAGCGTGAGTACGTGGCACTGCGCTCCTCCGAAATTGAACTCACGGTGGAGCAAGGCGCCGCCGCTGCCGCCCCGTTTGTTGCAGGAACTTCACGTGAGGACGTCCGGCTGCTCAGTCAGGATA
>CAYPVN010000065.1:6400-9507 GCA_964414155.1 uncultured Chitinophagales bacterium | reverse complement strand
TAATGAACTCTTCCCTGACACACTGCCTGCAAGAGCTACGCTTCCTGCTCTTTATGCTTGTGCTTGTCTGAGGCCTGGATGATCTTGTCCATCTGCTCGCGGGGAACTTCTTCGTAGTGCGACATGCTGGCGCTGAAAACACCGCGCCCCCCAGTCTTCGACCGGAGGATCGTCGCATATTTGTGCAACTCTGATGCCGGTACTTGTGCGCGGATGATCTGGTAATGACCGACTGCCTCCATGCCCGAGATTTTCCCGCGTCGACCGGAAATATCTCCCATGACATCTCCCATTGTGTCTTCGGGAACCTTTATTTCGACACTGCTGATCGGTTCAAGCAAGACCGGTTTCGCCTCCATGAATCCCTTTCGGAATGCCTGCGCCCCGGCGATCTTGAACGCCATTTCTGAAGAGTCAACGTCATGATACGATCCGTAATGAAGCGCAACGCGAATATCCACGACGGGATATCCTGCGAGCGGGCCCTCTTTCATCGCCTCGCTCACTCCTTTCTCCACGGCAGGAATAAACTTCCCAGGAACCACGCCACCGACAATTTCATCAACAAACTCAAATCCCTGGCTCCGCTTGAGCGGCTCAAGTCTCAAATGCACATGTCCGTACTGACCGTGACCGCCACTCTGCTTCTTGTGTTTATATTCAGCGTCCTTGGCTACCGCCTTAATGGTTTCCCGGTACGGAACTTTGGGTTCGACGAGATCAACATCGACACCGAATTTCTGTTTCAACCGTTTGACCACAATACTGAGGTGCAATTCACCCTGTCCGCTGATAATCGTCTGGTGAAGCTCCGGGTCGACGCGAAACACGAACGTCGGATCTTCCTGATGAAGTGAGTGAAGAGCGGTCGAGATCTTGTCCTCATCCCCTTTTGCCTTAGGAACGATCGCTGCATGAAATACTGGTGGCGGAAAATCGATGGCTGGGTACACAACCGGAAAACTCTTGCTGCTCAGCGTATTGTTTGTATGCGTGTCCTTTAGTTTGACCACAGCGCCGATGTCTCCGGCAAGAAGTTTTGCAGCTTCTTTTCTTTCCTTTCCATTCATCACAAAAAGTTGAGCAAGACGCTCCGCTTTCCCGTTCGACTCGTTGACCATATCAAGTCCCGGACTTATCGTGCCGGAACAAACCCTGAAAAACGAGAGTTCACCGACGTGCGACTCTGACACTGTCTTGAACACAAAAAGCGAAGGCTTCCCGTTCGGATCCTGCTTCACTGTTACGCCGCTTCCGTTCTGGGGACCGGGAGCCGTAGCCTGAAGATCTCCCTTCGCGAGAGGAGTCGGGCAATAATCAGTGATAAAATCCAGAAGGCTTGACACACCGATGTTCAGGGTCGCTGAGGCACAGAGTAACGGAAACACCTTGCGTTCCCGAATGCCCAGCCGCAGTCCCTCCTTCAGCTCATCGTCGGACAAGCTACCTTGCTCAATGTATTTGTTCAGGAATGTTTCGTCCGCTTCGGCAACACGTTCGATCAACTGCCGGCGCATCTCGTCAGCCCGTGGCACAATATCAGCGGGAATGTCATGCTCCGTGTATTTTCCATTGCTCACTGCCGCAAACTTCAACACCTTCATTCTGAGAACATCCACAATGCTATCGAACCCCAGGCCCTGCTTGAGCGGAAACTGCGCGGGCACGATGTCGTTGCTGATATGTTCATGAACCTGACGCAGCACTTTTTCAAAATCAGCATTCTCATTATCCAACTTGTTCACAACGAACACGACACCGTTGCGAAGCTCGTTCGTATATCGTCCTACAATCTCCGTCCCCACTTCAACACCTTCCACCGATTTCAACAGAACCACAGCCGTGTCTGAGACGCGCAGCGCGGCCTTGACCTCACCTGTAAAGTCCGTGTAACCCGGCGTATCAAGGATATTGATCTTGTTGGACTTCCACTCGCAGAACAGCATCGAGGTATTGATGGAAATTTGTCGCTCAATTTCATCGGGGTGATAATCGGAAAGGGTATTGCCCTCCTCCACTTTGCCAAGGCGGGTCGTCGCACCGGCGGAGAAGAGCATTGCTTCAGCCATCGATGTCTTTCCTGAACCTCCATGGCCAATAAGGCTCAGGTTGAAAATGTGATCGGGCGAATATTCCTTCATAGGGCGTTCAGAACCTCCAATGATAGACGTGGCTTGAAGAAGTTGTAGAGTTCACAGCAGTAGAGATACGTGACACGTGAAGAGAAGAAGAATCTGCAGAGGCGGATTTTAACCCTGCACGATGAAACTAATCTTGAGAATCTCGGAACCCCCTACGCGCGGACGCGATCGACAAATGTCTTGAAACCCTTGAAGATTGCAGCAACGAATGCAATGGTCTCGAGTATCGGTCCCTCGATCTTTTCCTGCACCTTGCGCTCAAGAGCGGCAATGTTCTCTGCGATTTCTTTTACCGTCCCAATGGATTCCCTGACGATCATGACCTGGTCATCAACGTTTTCCGTGATGCTCTTGACCCGTGAGGTGATGAATTCCATATTTTCGAGGATGGGTAACGCGCGGGAGGTCATCTCACTGAGATCTTTGTCGACATGAGTCAATACCTCACGGACACGCAGCAGCACGATAATTAGATACACGCAGAGCGCAGAAACGCACAGTAGGGCCACGATTTGGGCGAAGATCAAAAATCCATCCACAGTAGGCTCCTGAATTATGACGAACGTTCTCGTTCCTCTTTGAAGGCTTCAACACCTGCTTTGACTGCACTTTTTAAACGAGCACCTTCCTCAAGGGCAGTACCGGTCTTCTGCTTTGCACCTGAAAGAATCCTATCGGCATCCTGGATCAACGTGTTCGCCTGATCCTGAGCACTCAAGATAAGCTTTTCGGACCTTTGTTTGGCCTCACTGATGATGACCGATGCTTTCGAACGGGCAGCCTTTGCATATCCTTCCGCATCCTCGATCACGCTGTCTGCCCTCTCCTTGATTTCCGCGCGTAATTCTTTGCCGCTCTTCGGCGCATACAAAAGGGCAAGAACCGCACCAATCGCTCCGCCGGCCAGTATTCCAATCGCCAGGCCTTTTACCAATCCGTTATCCCGTTCCATAATCCACCTCCACT